>CAJTSU010000166.1 GCA_910579055.1 uncultured Mailhella sp.
CAGAGCAAGCTCCGGCTTCAGGCGTGAAACCTGCGCGCCAGAACATAGGATCCTGACTGGAAGATACTTTCAATCGCAAAACGCTCTAAAAGATAAACCGGCGGCGATACGCCGATCGAGTCGTATTCCGCTGCACCGCTTTCCCGTCTGAACAGCACGGAGCCTCTTCGCGTATCGGATTGCTGCCGGGAAGATGCCGCTGAGGGAAAAGGGGATTGACAAAACGGCCGAGCCGATGAAATCCTTTTTGCCACTTCTCCCCTTCAGGGTGAGGGAGCGGCGTGGCTCTTCTCCGTCAGCTGCGCAGTCAATCGACGGATGAAGCTGACTGTGGATTGAAACAATTTTTCTCGCGAGGAGCTCTTCATGTTTCAGACTGTCAAAACCTGGGCCGCTCTGGCCGCTATGTTCGGCCTGGCACTGATGCCGCTGTGCGGCAAGGCCACGGCGGAGGAAGGCAAAACGCTCAAGGTCGGTTTCGTCTATGTTTCCCCGGTGGGAGACGAAGGCTGGTCCTATGCCCACGATCAGGGGCGCAAAGCCATAGCTGCCATGCCGGGAGTGGAAACCACCTTTATGGAATCCGTGCCTGAAGGCCCGGATTCTGAACGCGCCTTTCTGAATATGGCCCGCAAAGGTTACGACGTCATTGTGGGCACAAGCTTCGGCTACATGGACGCCATGGAAAAAGTGGCCAGGCAGTTCCCCAAGGCTACCTTCATGCATTGCTCGGGCTACAAGTCGCACGAAAACATGACCGCGTACTTCGGCCGCATGTACCAGGCCCGCTATCTCACCGGCATGGTGGCAGGTGCCATGACCAAGAAAAATGAAATCGGCTATGTGGCCGCCTTCCCCATCCCTGAAGTAGTGCGCGGCATCAACGCCTTCACCCTTGGCGTGCGCGCCGTCAACCCCGACGCCAAGGTACGCGTGGTGTGGACCCGCACCTGGTACAGCCCGGACGATGAAAAGAAGGCTGCCGAAAGCCTGCTGGATGTGGGCGTGGACGTCATTGCCCAGCATCAGGACTCTGCCGGCCCTCAGGAAGCAGCGGAAGCCCGCGGCGTCTATTCGGTAGGTTATAATACCGACATGTCCGCTGTGGCCCCCAAGGCTCATCTTACTTCCGCCATCTGGCACTGGGAAAATTTTTACAAGGAATTCATCACCAGGCTACAGGCAGGCGAGTGGAAGAACGGCAATTTCTGGTACGGCATTGACAGCGGTCTGGTGGGCATTGCCCCCTACGGGGCCATGGTGCCGCAGGATGTGCGCGACAAGGTTGACGCAGCGAAACAGAACATCGTCGACGGCAAGCTGGTGGTGTTTGCCGGACCGGTCAAAGATCAGGAAGGTACGGTACGGATTGGCGAGGGCCGGATACCCGAAGATTCCGCCCTGCTCTCCATGGACTGGTTTGTCGAAGGCGTAATCGGAACCACGAAGTAAATTGAATACAAAGTATTCAAGGGGCTGCTGACGTTGTCAGCAGCCCCGAAAATCAGGAACAGGCCGCAGTTTTGCCGCACCGTCAGCAGACCGACGGCTGCCCCGAAGGGGTGGTGCTGCTGCGCGGCTCAAGGAAACAAACCGCAACACAGCGACTGATTTTTGTTCCTTTCCGCGCGGCTTTCCCATACGGGGGGGGCAGCGCCCCCTCCGCAAAGCGGGGGTTGTCATCAATCTGATTGTCCTTCCCCGTTCCGCACCGAGCAGGACGGAAATGTTTCCGGCGCATGACGCCGTAGAATGGAGCAGACATGACAGGTTTTCGGGTTGTCGGGCGAGACGCGCCTTTGCCGTTGGGCTGGAAGTCAATTGCCATCCTGCTCACGACGCTGGCCTTTGCCTTTTTCGTCTGTTCCATGCTCCTGCTTGTCCAGAACAAGTCCCCCTGGACGGCCTTCATGCTCCTGCTTGAGGGGGGATTCGGCGGGCCTTATCCGCTTGAAGACACACTGCTCAAGACCATTCCGCTCTTTCTTTGCTCCATCGGTGTATCCATCGCGTTCCGCATGAAAATATGGAACATCGGAGCCGAAGGGCAGTTCGCCCTGGGCGGTGTGGGCGCAACGGCCGCAGTCCTGCTTCTGCCGCCGGGCTCCCCGGTATGGCTCATGTTGCCCGCCATGATGCTCGGTGCCGCCCTTGCGGGCGGCCTGTGGGGTTTTCTCCCCGGCATGCTCAAACTGCGTTTCGGACTCAATGAAATTATTTCCACGCTCATGCTCAATTATATCGGCATCGAGCTGATGCGTTATCTGGTTTACGGGCCATGGAAAGATCCTTCCGGCATGGGCTTTCCCATGACCGCCATGTTTCCCCCTGCCGCAACATTTCCCTGCCTGTTCGGCCGCACCCATGCCGGGATCCTTCTGTGCATCGTTGTGGCGCTGACGCTTGTGCTCTTTCTCGGACGCACCCGGCTGGGCTTTGAACTGCGCGCCGCAGGAGAAAATCCGCGAAACGCGCGCTACGCGCGCATCCGCTACGGGTTCCTACTCGTGTTTGTGCTGACGCTCTCCGGCGCATTGGCCGGGTTGGCCGGATGTGTTGAAGTATCCGCCACGTTCAACCGGCTTCAGCCCAATTTGTGCACGGGCTACGGCTATACCGCCATTGTGGTGGCCTGGCTCTCCCGGTTGCGCATTTCTTCCATTGCCTTTTTTTCCTTCTTTCTTGCCGGCCTGAAAGTAGGCGTGGAAAATCTCCAGATGGAACTTCAGGTACCCGCCGCATTCGGCGGTATTCTGGAAGGTTTTATCCTGCTCTGTGTGCTGGCCGGGCAATTCTTCCATCATTACCGGCTGGTGCGGATAAGCGCGCAACAAGAGGAGGAAACGGCATGAGCGTGGATCTGTTCATTTCTCTGCTGGCGGCCACTATTCTTGCTGGTACGCCGCTTTTATACGCCACACTGGGAGAAATGCTCACGGAACGTTCGGGCGTGCTCAATCTCGGCGTGGAAGGCATGATGATTCTGGGTGCATTTTTTGCCTTTTTTGTGGAACTCAAAACGGGCAATCACTGGCTGGCGGTGCTGGCCGCCGGGCTGGGCGCGGCCTGCACAGGCATGCTGCACGGCATAGTGTGCCTGGTCTTTCAGGGCAATCAGACCGTGTCCGGGCTGGCGCTGACCATCTTCGGCGTGGGGCTTTCAGATTATCTGGGCACGCCCTTTGTAGGCACACTGACCGAAGGCTTCCAGCCCTTCGCCTTCCCTCTGCTGGGGCAGCTCCCCTTTTTCGGCCCGGTATTTTTTCAGCACAACGCGCTGGTCTATCTCTCTTATTTGCTGCCCCCACTTCTCTGGCTCTTCCTCAAACGCACGGCCACAGGTCTGGCCCTCTGCGCTACAGGAGAATACCCTGATGCCGTTTCGGCAGCGGGCGTCAGCCCGATCCGCATGCGCTGGATCGGCATCTTTGGCGGAGCCTTTATCGTAGGTGTGGGCGGAGCCTATCTTTCCCTGTGCGCCACGCATATGTGGACGCACAACCTGACGGCCGGCAAGGGCTGGATCGCCGTAGCCCTGGTCATTTTCGCCTTCTGGCGGCCCGGACGCGCCGTACTGGGCGCATGGCTCTTCGGCGGGATCATGGCTCTGCAACTGCGCCTTCAGGCATTGGGTACAAATATTCCCTCTTCGCTGATGATGATGCTGCCGTACGGGCTGACCATCTTCGCGCTGTTGTGGGCTTCGGCCAGAGGCAAGGGGCGTGGCGCTCCGGCCGCTCTCGGCGAAAATATCGCGCCCGGCGCGTAAGAGGGCGGAAAGCATGGCCCTGAGCGCGAAAGAGATGCTGACCGGACTGCCGATGATCACGGCGGCCTCATTCTTCATGCAGATGCTGGATTCCACCATCCTGAACACCGCCCTGCCCACCATTGCGCAAGACATGCATCGTTCGCCTTTTTCCATGCAGCTGGCGGTTATCGGGTACACCCTTACCGTGGCTCTGCTCATCCCCCTCAGCGGCTGGCTGGCGGATCGTTTCGGCACACGGCGCACCTTTCTCTCTGCTGTGGCCATCTTCGTCCTCGGCTCACTGTTATGCGCTCTGTCCACTTCCCTGCCCCAACTTGTAGCCTCCCGCGTGATACAGGGCATCGGCGGCGCGATGATGGTTCCGATTTCACGGCTGACCCTGATGCGCGCCTACAAACGCGAAGATTTCGTCCATGTATTCAACTTCATCACTATTCCCGGCCTGATCGGCCCGATCATGGGGCCGATTCTGGGCGGCTGGATAGTGACCTGCGCGTCCTGGCACTGGATATTTCTGATAAACGTGCCTCTGGGAATTCTCGGCGTGCTTTACGGTTTCAAGGTCTTTCCTGATTTCCGCCTGGCGCGGGGGCCGTTTGACGTCAAGGGCTTTCTGCTCATCGGCATCGGCGTACTGGCCATGACCGCCGGACTGGAATTGACCGGAGGCAAAGCGAAGGCGTCAGCCCCCTGGGCCGCAGCGGCTCTGGCGGCGGCGTCCTTCCTCTGCATAAGCACCTATGTGCGCCATGCCCGTCAAAGCACTTCACCGCTCATTAACCTGAACGTATTCAAAACCCGTACCTTCTCCGTGGGTATCGCAGGCAATGTGGTGGCCCGACTCGGCATCGGCAGCATTCCCTTCCTCGTTCCTCTTTTTCTCCAGACAGGGCTGGGGTACCCGGCGGATATCGCCGGCCTGCTGATGCTGACTCCCGCCATGGCCTCCATCATAACCAAAACAGTCGTGCTGCGTGTACTCGGACGCTTCGGTTACAGGAGGACGCTGCTCTTTCTCACGCTCTCCATCGGAGGCGTGTTCATGCTGACGGCCCTGCAACAGCCGGAAACATCAATGTTGCCGATCATCGCTCAGCTTTTCATACAGGGCCTGCTGATGTCCGGGCAGTTCACCGCCATGAATACCATCACGTTGGGAGCGCTCCCTGCGGAAATGGCCAGCGACGGCAACAGTCTGCTTTCAGTCTCGCAAAACCTCAGTCTCAGCTTCGGGATTGCGATAAGCACTGCGCTGCTGCGCCTCTTTTCCGGAATGAGTTCCCCCCTTCAGGCTCTGCACGCGACGTTCATCGCGGTAGGGGTAATGACAGCGGCCGCCGCCCTTGTATTCATGCTGCTGCGGCCTGATGACGGCGCGCACCTGCTTGGTTCATCCCGGGCGGGAAAGCCCCGGACGGACAAAAAGGAAAACGAGTGATGGAACAAAACCATGTGGCATGCAACGGGGGGGATCGGGACGAGATCCGGCCTGTTGTCCGGCTCGAAGGCATCAGCAAGAGTTTCGGCCCGGTAAAAGCCAATAACAACATTACCCTGAACATCCGTCCCACGCGGATCAAGGCGCTGCTCGGCGAAAACGGCGCGGGCAAATCCACGCTTATGTCCATTCTGGCCGGGAAATCCCGTCCGGACTCGGGCCGCATCTGTGTGGACGGCCTTCCTGTGCAGTTTCGTTCGCCCAAAGACGCCCTTTCCGCAGGCATCGGCATGGTCTACCAGCATTTCATGCTGGTGGAGGCTATGAGCGTAGCCCAGAATATCCTGCTGGGGCAGGAATCCGGCATTATCAATCCGCGCGGCATGGGGCGGCGCGTGAGGGAACTCGCCGCACGCTACGGCCTGGACGTGAACCCGGATGCGATTATCCGCGATCTTTCCATGGGAGAACGACAGAGAGTAGAAATCCTCAAACTGTTGTATCGTGACTGCCGTGTACTTATTTTTGACGAGCCCACGGCGGTGCTCACACCGCCGGAGATCGCGCAACTTTTTGATGCGCTGCGACGCATGGCTGTGGACGGCAGGGCAATCGTATTTATCAGCCACAAGATGAAAGAAGTCCTGGATCTGGCAAATGAGGTGGAAATCCTGCGACGCGGGGAAATTGTGGACAGTTTCCTGCGCGAGGATGTGCCGGATGAACGGGAACTGGCCGCACGCATGATCGGGCGCAGTCCGGAGCCGGTCATTGAGCTTGTTCCTGTGGAAAAAGGCGAGGAACTGCTGCGCCTGGAAAACGCCCGCTGTGAAAAGGTTGACGGCGTGAGCTTTTCCCTGCGCCGGGGCGAGGTACTGGCCGTGGCGGGCGTGGCGGGAAACGGTCAGAAAGAGCTGGTGGAAATGCTCACCGGCCGGAGAGAACCGGCCGGGGGCGTACTGAACATCCTTGGCCGGGACTGGAAGGGCTTTTTTCATACTCCCGTGCGTCAGAAAGACGGTCTGGTTTACATTCCCGAGGATCGCAAGGGACTGGCCACCTGTCCCACGCTCAACCTGATCGACAACTTTGTGCTTACCAACCGGCTGAGCTTCCTGAACGGCCCGTTCATGGACTGGAAACGCGGTGAAGCCGCAACGCGCGAGGCCATCAAAGAATTCAACGTACACCCGCCCGACCCCATGGTTCCCGCCG
Organism: uncultured Mailhella sp.; assembly: GCA_910579055.1. Classification (GTDB taxonomy): domain Bacteria; phylum Desulfobacterota; class Desulfovibrionia; order Desulfovibrionales; family Desulfovibrionaceae; genus Mailhella. The sequence continues at coordinate 6,426 of CAJTSU010000166.1, forward strand.
GTTCCCTGTCGGGCGGCAACCTCCAGAAACTGGTCATCGCCCGCGAATTTTACCGCAAACCCAAACTGATTGTGGCGGAAAATCCCACTCAAGGGCTGGATATCAGCGCCATGGAAGAAGTATGGCGACGTATCCTGGCGGTACGCGAACACGCGGGCATTCTGCTGGTCACGAGCGACCTGACCGAAGCCATGACCTTGGCAGACACCTTCGCCGTCATGTACGGCGGGCGCTTCATCGACGTGTTCCCACGTACCGATACGGCAAAAGTGGAAGCCATCGGCCTCATGCTGGCGGGAATAAAACCGGGAGAGAAACTTGATAACAAAGAGGCCGAAGCATGAAAAAGCAGTTGACTGTGGCCCGCGCTGTGGAAGCGGCGGGCATTCTGTTTGAACTCAACTCCGGACGGCAGGGCGTGCTGGCCATGGCGGAACGGGCAGAACTGCCCCATGCTTCTCCGGATGAAGAAAAGAAGCTGCTCCGGGAGTGGTATGCCTTTGTCCATGCCGCTGTGCTCTATGGCCTCATGGTTCAGGCTCCCAACATCGTCGTGGTGGAATACCTGCGGGCCACGCAGGACATTCTGGCCCGACTGGGGTTCACGCCTGCCGAGGCGACGACCTTTGTGGATGACGCCTTCCGCGCCTATGTGGACCCTCTGATCCGCACGCGCACGGAAGAATGCCCCGGCGTGTTTTTCCGCCGCCTGTCCGGCAAGGAAGTGAGCGAAGTTCCACCCCGGCAACTGGCCGTGATCTCCGGGGTCATGGCCATGATTCTGGCCGCCGTGCTGGACAAGCTGGAGCAATATGAATTTATGACGCAGTGAGTATGCGCTTCCCGATATGCCGGGAGAGATCCGATGTATGGTTCTCGGCCTCAACAACGCGCTGGTGGAGCTGGCCGGCGCGCTGGCCGGGTTTATTACCGGCGTATCCGCCACGCTGTCCATGGCCGCGTCGGAATATCTCTGCATCTTCTCTTCACCCTATGCGGGCATCAGCTTCAGTGTGGCGGCGTTGTCCTTTCATCGGATGGGCCGCCAAAACATGGATGGGGATCGAGCTTTAAGGTATGAGAGTACAGAGGATCCCGGCTGGCAGATACTTTCCATAGCAACATGCTCTAGAAAGGACATGTCTACGTCGAAATGACTCAAGTACATCGCTCAGGCAGTCATCCGCCATCCCGGTTGCCTGTACGAGGTATATCATTAACGTTTTTGGCTCTATTACAGCACCATGTTGATGCCGCTGTGCGGGATGTGTATTTTTGCTTCGGCACGAACCTTCAATGCTATTCTGGAACAGAGCCTTTTCAAAAAGAGCCCCTTCCCCCAGAATACCAGTCGAAACATGCTCTAGAGTGTTTTGTGATTGAAAGTATCTTCCAGCCAGGATCCTATGTTCTGGCGCGCAGGTT
>CAJTSU010000167.1:0-2270 GCA_910579055.1 uncultured Mailhella sp.
TCCCGTTTTGGAAGCACCATATATTCATATCCTTATTTTTGCAATTAGGTACTAGAGACTTGGAGAGTGAGCATTTTACTTTTCATATCCTTGACTGGAAGGCGTGGAAGGAAACAAGGAGTGCAGATGGAAGATTTACAGGTGCGGGCGTTCAATTAGATGCTGGAAAATCTGAAGATATACTGACTGTCCTGCGGGAAAAGGATGCTGAGATACTTCGTTTGGAGCAGGAAAGCGCGGCGGACAAGGCCCGCATAGCGGAGCTTGAAAAGGAACTCGCCGTTGCCGGAGCCACTCCCACGACTACCGTCAATGCCGCCAAGTGGGGAAATTCTGTCACTGCCGCGTTTGAGGTGTGGTCCGAGATTATACAAGGGACCAAGACAAGCTGGAAAGAGAGTGAGTTCAGAGCATTGGTTGCAACACGTTGCCCGGACTACCATACAGAAGTTTTCGCCACGGCCTGGAGTCTTCTTCCCGGTTCTTTCAAACATGGCCGGGGGCGCCCGAAGAAAAACCCTGAAAAATCTTAACTTGCTGATAAATATGACTTCTCTGTGACTGCTGCCTATCGCCCAATTTTGGGACAAAGGCTAAGCCGGAACAGCATAAGTTTCTATCTTTCCTGAAAACCCGGATACCCTGACATGCAGGGAATTCGGGTTTTTCGGTATATTTTGATACGATAACTATTTGGGGTTTTGCCTGTTTTTCTTTTTGTGTCGTTATGTATCGTTTCATCCAAGTTCGCGAACGTTCATTATCAATCGCTAAAACGTGGAGACGATACAATGTCGCAATCAAGAGTTTCCCTTCCTGAAACGGGGTTCCTGCGGCTGAACCAGATTCTTACCTTCATCCCTGTAGGCCGGACGCGCTGGTATCTGGGGGTGAAATCGGGTGAGTTTCCCCAACCGGTCAAAATCGGCACTCGTGCGGTCGCCTACCGTGCCGAAGATGTTCGTGCTTTGATTGAGCGCATAGGCTCCCGGCCTGCCGGAACGGAGGGCTAGGCCATGCTGAACAAACAGAAAACCCGCGAAGGGAAAGGGGCCTTCGCGGGTTCCAGAACAGGAGATTTGGAAAATAACCGGCAAGAAGAAGGTAGCAATTTCCTCCCTGTTTCTCAAGAAAAATGCGTCCGTTGTCCGAACTTCCCCGGCAAGGGCTATGCCTGCAATCTTGTCCCGTGTCCCTTCACGGAACCGGGGGCGTGCGCGGCCTGCGTTCACTTCCTGCCGGTCAATGAGCATCGGCGCAAGGCGCGGTGCGTGTGGACGGGGGAACGCCTGGACGCCGGAGAGGTGGAGCGGGAACGGGAGTGCATCGGCTTTGAACGGAGAGAGGAGGGCTTGACCTCTGCCGGAGCCTGCGGCAATCTGATCTCCCCAAATCATATGAGGCGTAACAAGCGCCTTTTCTGTCTCCCAAAGGCAGGGAAAAGTCTTGTCCGCATGTCTGCTGTTGAAGTTCCCGCTGTATCCAGTGGGCAACTTTTGCATATTGGCGGGGTAGCAACGTCCAGTATCCGTGAGGACTGGCGGCCTCATATGAGCCGGGGAGCGTTGTTGCCCCGCCTCTTCCTTTTAATCCCCAAATCATATGAGGTGCCCCATGACTGAGTTTTTCCAAATCCCTGTATCCAGTGCCGTTTCCCCCTCCACGCCGAACCATAATGCCGCCGCCCGGCGCGAGGAGTTCCTTGAACGCTATTCCCGGAACATGGATAGCCTTCTGAATACAGGCGAAGGCTTGATTGCCCTTCATGAACTTCTTTCCGGAGATATAACGCGGGAGCTGTCCTTGAGCGATTCGGGCCGCGCAGGGCTGGCGTATATTATCAAAACGCTGGCTGAAGAGAATATGAACGCGTGTGGTTCTCTCCCCGCACCATACCAGATGAAGAAAATGCTTGAGGAGGCCGCCCATGAGCAGCGCTGAAGCCCTTGACCTCATCCGGCGTGTTGCGGAAGCCCTCACCTCCGCCGGGCTGGTGGTGGACGGCGAACCGGATTGCTCCGGGGAGCTGGTGAGATGCGGCACAACGCAAAAGCCGCACGGCACGGACGGGGCATACAAGGTACACCTGGACGTTCCCCCCTCCGTCTGGCTTTGCAACTACCATGAGGGCGGCGAAGGCCGGACGGTTCCCTTGTGGGAGAAAGGAGAGGTGGAACGCCTCACCGAAGCCGAGCGGGAAGCCCTGCGTGAACGTATCCGACAAGAGAAGCAGGCAGCACAGGAGAGGCTCGAAGAACGCCGCGGGAAGA
>CAJTSU010000167.1:2280-7813 GCA_910579055.1 uncultured Mailhella sp.
CCGCTGATGAGGCGAAACGGATTTTCCAGCCTCTCCCTCATGCCGGAGAAGAAAACGTCTATCTGAGTCGCAAGGGCGTTTCCCCGCGTGGGGATATGCGCCAGGCATCGGACGGACGGCTGGTGCTTCCCGTGCTGAACGCGGCGGGGGAGGTGGTGAGCCTTCAGTTCATCTCCGGAGACGGGGGAAAGCTCTTCCTCTCCGGCGGTGAAAAGAAGGGCTGCTACTTCCCCATTCCGGCAAGGGATGGAGGCAAGGACGGCCCGCTGCTCATCGGGGAGGGCGTGGCCACCGTCCTTTCCGCCTGCATGGCAACGGGCATGGCCGGGCTTGTGGCCTTTGATTGTGGCAATCTTGAAGCCGTGGGGCGTATGGCGCGGGAGACATACCCGGAGCGGGAGCTTGTCTTTCTGGCGGATAACGATTGCACGAACAAGGACGGCACACCCCGCCCGGATGACAGGAATCCCGGACTTGTTGCCGCAAGGAAGGCGGCGCAAGCCGTGGGGGGCAAGCTGGCCGTGTGCCCGGCGCATGAGGAAAGGTCTACGGACTTCAACGACCTCCACCAGGCGCGGGGACTGGACGCGGTGCGGCTGGTTATCGAGAAGGCGCGGGAGGAAGCCAGCCTTCCCCCCATGCCGGAGAAAACAAGAAAGTATCGCTGCCTGAATATCGAGGAACTCATCAAACGAGAGTATCCGCCGCGTGACATGATTCTTGCCCCGGTGCTGGCCGTTCAGTCTCTCAGTATGATTTTTGCCATGCGTGGGGTAGGGAAGACGTTCTTTGCCCTGTCTTGCGCCTATGCGGTGGCAAGCGGCGGGGGGGTGTTCGGGCGCTGGTTCGCTCCCCTGCCTGCCCGTGTGCTGTACATTGACGGGGAAATGCCCGCTGTCACGTTACAGGAGCGCTTGATGCGCATCGCCATGAGCGCGGACAGCGCCATAACCGACCCCGACATGCTGCGGATTCTGACCCCGGACGAACAGGACGGCCCCATGCCGAACCTTGGAACGAAGGAAGGGCAAGAGGCGGTGGAACCGTTTCTGGAGGGCGTGGCGCTTGTGGTGGTGGATAACATCGCAACGCTGGCCCGAACCGGCAAGGCCAATGATGAAGACTCATGGATGCCCGTTCAGGAGTGGCTGCTTGCTTTGAGGCGGCGGGGAATATCCGTGCTGCTTGTCCACCATGCCGGAAAGAACGGCTCACAGCGCGGCACAGGCGCGAAAGAGGACATACTTGATACTGTTATCGAGCTGAAGCGTCCAAGCGATTACAGGGCCGAACAGGGGGCGCGGTTTGAGGTTCACTTCACCAAGGCGCGCGGCTTGTACGGAGAGGACACGGAACCCTTTGAGGCCATGCTGACCATTGACGAACAAGGGCAATGCTCATGGACGACTCGGAAGGTGGAAGACCTTGTAAAGCTGCGTGTGCTTGAGCTGCTGGAAGCCGGATTCTCCGAACGGGAGATTGTTGAGGAGCTGAAGGAAGACCATGTAGGTAGAAATCGAGTTCGCAGGATTAGGCAAGAATTGGAGGCGGAAGGCAAGAGCTTTACCAAGGCCAAAGGCGGCTTCGGAGCGCACAAGGACAAGGGCTGAAAATCCTGAAAATGAGTACTGGTTCTACTGGTTCACCTATAGGGGGGTGAACCAGTGATACCAGTACTCGGAGAAAGCATGAATAGCGGAACCAGTACTGAACCAGTACAGAACCGGTACTTCCCAAAAAGCGGAACCAGTACTCGCAGGGCGGAACCAGTACTCGGAAGTACTGGTATCGCCCTCCGCCTCAGAAAATCCGGCACAAAAAGCAGGGCAAAATGAGGGAGAGGAGAAAACACCATATGAGAGAATCAGGCAAAAATTTACTTCTCCCCTTCCCCCGCTGAAGGCCATTCCCGGCACCGGGGTGAAGCCCGATTACGCCGCCTTCTGTTCAGCCTGGCATCAGGGCTGCTTTGCCTGCCCGGACTTCCTGCCGGACAAGGTGCGCTTCTGCCGAAAGTGGAACCGGACGTTCAACGGGGCGGATGTGGTGGAGCTGATCACCGAAGGGGAAGAGGGTGCGGCCTCCCCTCCCCTGCCGGAACCGGCATTGATGGAAGAGGACACGGGCCGGGGCTGGTGGACATATGGCCGGGAAGTCAACGGGCTGATCAACACCGTTGACCACAAAAAAGGGGAGGTGTTGACCTCATGAAAATCATCATCGACACGCGGGAGCAAGCACCGTTCACCTTCCGGCATGAGAGGATGGGCGCAACAACGGAGCCGGGAACGCTGGCCGTGGGGGATTACTCGCTTGCCGGGCTGGAAGACAGGGTTGCCGTGGAGCGCAAGAGCCTCCCCGATTTGGTCATGTGCCTTGGCAGAGAACGGGAGAGGTTCGAGAGGGAGCTTGCCCGCGGCGCGGCCCTGGACGCCTTCGCCGTGGTTTGTGAAGGCTCATGGCTGGAACTGAGCCGGGGAGAGTATCGGAGCCGCCTCAACCCGCACGCGGCTTGCCAGAGCGTTCTTGCCTTTGCCGGAAGGTATCGCCTCCCCTTCCTCTTTGCCGGGAGCCGGAGCGCTGCGGAATATATGACCTGGGGATTCCTCCGGCAATATCTGGAAGGCGCGCGGAAGCGATGGAAGGCCATTGCCGAGGCACAGGGCGCGGCGTGATGTTAGTAAATGTTAGTGTTCGCGGAGTGCGTCGTAATCATCCGAAATTGTTCAAACCCGTAGAAATAACGGTTTTAGGAAGGAACGACAATATGGATACGAGCGACAAGGAGTATCTGATAAAGGGCATTGAAGAGGCGACGCGGGCCGGATACCGGCAAGGCTGGGAAGATGGATACGAGGCCGCGCGGCTGACCGTCGAAATGATGGTTGAAGCATGGCGGGAAAACCCGGCGGGGATTGATTTTGAAAGCGCATTGAAGGCCATTGAGTTATGCAGGGAAAAGGCGCGGGAAATGCTTGCCCGTGACAAGTTCACGGTGCGTTGTATTCCGTCGACTGAGCCGGGGCAAAAGTGGTTCGGATAGGCAAGGGTAAGGGGGGAGGCCATGAAAACCACCTGCAAAAACACGCCACAGCAGGCCGCCAGAGACGTGAAAGGACGTTTCCTGAAAGGAGCATCGGGGAACCCTGCGGGAAGGCAGCCGGGGACTACCTGCCGCGCTCTGAGGCTTGCCCATGACGCGGCGGAAGAGGTGGCATTGCCCGCGCTCATCGAGGCCGCGCGGAGCGGTGATCTGGACGCATGCAAAGCCCTGATTGCTTACGGCCTCCCCCGGCAGCGTCCGGTCAGCCTCCCCGAACCTATCGACTTGCCGGAAGAAGGCGACCTTTCCGAACAGATGAACACGCTCCTGCGTCTTGTGGCACGGGGAGAGGTATCCACAACGGCGGCGGGAGAGGTGGCCGCTCTCATTTCCACAGCGGCGAAGGTGGACGAAGTGACGGAATTGCGGGAGCAGGTGGAGAGTTTGAAAAGGCTGCTGCACAGCCGGGAGGATAGAAAGAAATGAATGTCGAAACATTGCGCCGGGAATACGAGAAACTGACGCCCTTTGAACGTGAAGCCCTGCTTGTCCGGGAGTCCGTGGGACGGTGCCGGGATGTGGAAGTTGACGCGCTCGGGGCGCGTGACCTGTTTGAAGCCCTGTGGATGTGTGCCTGGGGCGGGAGCTTTTTTACCGTGGCCGCATGGGGACTGTACCGGGCGCTATGGGCGGAAAGAACCGCGTATCTGTGCCTGCTTCATGCGGAAGGGACAAAAAGGCCGGAGACGGAAGAGCGGGGGCATTCTCTGGCTGACAAGTGTTTCCGCGTTTCCGTGGGATGGATCCGGGCGCTGAAGCGGCTGGAGGAAGAGAGCGGAGCGCCCTTCATGGATTCCGCGAAAATGCTTGATTCGGAGTATGCCGACAAGCTGCTGGCACGATATGAGGGGGAGGATATCGACGATTCAACGCAGTATGCCGCCCTGCGGGAAATATGGGATGTGGAATGCTCCAACGTGAATAGGGAAGACCAGGGACGGAAGTTGCCGCCCCTGCCGGTGGAACAGGGAAAAGCGGAAGCATGAAAGACAATGCCCGGCGAGGTTCGCAAGTGAGGGCTTGCGCTCCATCGGGGGGCATGGTTATCTTTCAGGGACACCAAGGAGGCTGACGCCATGACCACGACAACTTTCGATACTCTCAGCTATTTTGAAAAGCTCAAGGCCGCCGGGGTTCCGGAAGCTCAAGCCAAGGTACAGGTCGAAGTCATGCAGGGCGTTGTTCAGCAGTATGACGAAGCCAGCAGGAAAGAGCTTGCGACCAAGGGCGATATTCAGGATGTGCGTAACGAGCTGAAAGACACCAAGCACGAAATCCTCAAGTGGATGATTGCCACGATGGTGGCGCAAACCGCGCTTATTGTGGCCGTTATTGCCTTCCTCAAGTGATTTCACGGCAAGCCAAGGCGAACCTGGGCAAGGATAAAGGCTCTCTGGAAACAGGGGGCCTTTCGTTTTGCCGGGGATTTCCCCGGACGCTCCCGGAAAGGCTCGAAGTACTCCCGGCATGGGAAGGGCATAACCGGAACCATTCAACGCCCTCAGTTTTGAGGTGGTTCCTCTCTCTTGCCGGGGGCATGTGGACAATGGCAGAATCCCCGGCATGATGAAGCATGAAGGAATCATGGCCCTGACCGCTGCCAGCTTCGCGTCCGGCTGGAAGGATATCGGGGCGGCGTTCGGGGTGTCTTCCCGGATAGCCCGGCAATGGACGGATGAAGGCGCTCCCGTGGTTATGGTGACGCCTTCCACTCCCTGCGTCTGTCTGGGGGAGTTGTGGGAGTGGCTGAAGGGCAGGGGGAGGAATCACCCCTCACCCCTGCCGGAAAAAGACGCGCCACGCGGCCCGGAGAGGCGCGAAACGGGGAAAGATGAATCAGGGGGGAAGCACAGGGCGGAAAAATCAATCTGACGGGCCGTGAGTGCCCTTTCTGTGCGACTGTGGGAACCTTGCGCCGGAATGGAAAAAAATACCGCTGTGAGTGGTGCAGACAGTCTTTCACCGGGGAAGAGCTGAGAGAAAGCTAACACCTGAGCTAACACCGTTAGTTAAAAAAAAGGAAGCCCGGCAAGGTGATCACCTCTCCGGGCTTTTTCGTGGGCAAGTTGCAGGTAAGTTGCAGGGTGCAACCACAAAAAAAGAAAAACAACCCTATGAACGAAGAAGAGAAGAGGGAGAGGCGGGAACGGACAAAGGGGGTGACAGCGGATGTCATGCCCCGGCAAAGGGGGTGCATCGGTTGCATCACCCGGCAAACGTGAAGGCTCATTCTTGCCGGAGAGGGTAGCCGAAAAGGGGGAGGTGTGGTAAGCTGGAAGGGAGCCGAAATCCCAAGGGGGGGGTAGCGAAGGAAAAAATGGGGTAACTTTAGGGGTAACTTTTTTTCTATAAATTTTAATTATCATTTATATTAACTAGTACCTAATTGCAAAAATAAGGATATGAATATATGGTGCTTCCAAAACGGGA
>CAJTSU010000168.1 GCA_910579055.1 uncultured Mailhella sp.
GTTGTCCTCAACACCACGCTATCCTGAGATCATTGCGATTGAGCGGGAAACGCGCCTACTCCTCGGGCAGGGCACATTCCTCGCCGACTTCCGGAACGGGGTCCTTTTTGTTGCGCATATGCTGGCGGACAATGACGAAGCCCAGGCAGGCGAAACCGATCAGATCGGTGATGAAGCCGGGATAGAACAGGCTCAGTCCGCCGGCCAGAAGCAGTATCCGCTCGGGGAGCGTGCAGGCCCGCAGCAGCCAGTTCTGCAATGCTCCGGACAGGCCGATGACGCCGATAATGGCCGTTACCGTGGCCGCGGCCGAGGAGAACAGGCTCCCCTGCCAGAGCAGGGAAGGCTCGTACACGAACATGACCGGGACAATGAAGGCCACCACGCCGAGTTTCATGGAGGTGAACCCCGTTTTCATGGGATCGGCTTCGGCGATGTTGGCCCCGGCGTAGGCGGCCACGCATACCGGGGGCGTGATGAAGGAAAGGATGGCGTAGTAGAAGCAGAACATGTGGGCCACAAGCGGGGCCAGCCCCATCTTGATGAGCGCGGGCGCGCCCAGCGTCGCCACCACGATATACGCGGGCGTGGTGGGCATGCCCATGCCCAGGATAAAGCTTGTCACCATGAGCAGAAGCAGCATGATGAGCAGATGCCCGTCGGCCAGACTGGTCAGCACGTTGATGAACTTGAAGCCTATGCCCGTGTAGTTGATGACGCCCACCACAATGCCCGAAGCCGCGCAGCAGGCCACCACCATGAGGGAGGAAGCCGCCGCCGCGTACAGGGTGTCGAAGAAGCGTTTCAGGGTGAAGCGGGTATCCCTGCGGAAGAAGGAGAGCAGAAGGATGGAACCCGTGGCCATGTTGGCGCAGATAGCCGCACTGCGTCCGTCGATCATGACGGCGACAAGGATGACCAGCGGTGCCAGAAAGTACAGGCGGCGGAGTATGCTCCTGAGCGAAGGGACGAGTTCGGAGCTGATGAGGCCGAGCCCGCGCCGCCGCGCCTCAAAGTGTATCATCACCCACAGGGCCAGATAATACAGCAGCGCGGGGAGCAGGGCCGCCTTCGCCACTTCGAGGTAGGATACGCCGCAGAACTCGGCCATCATGAAGGCCGCCGCGCCCATGACGGGGGGCATGATCTGCCCGCCGGTGGAGGAAGCCGCTTCCACGGCCGCGAAAGGCTGCTGGTAGCCGCAGCTTTTCATGAGCGGAATGGTGAATACGCCGGTGGTATATACATTGCCCGCGGAGGAACCGGAAATGGTGCCGAACAGGGCGCTGGCGAAAATGGATACCTTGGCCGGGCCGCCCTGGGATTTGCGCGTGAGCCGGTAGGCCAGATCCATGAAGATGCTGCTCATGTTCGAGCCTTCAAGAAAAGCGCCGAACATCATGAAGGCGAACAGCGTGCTGCACGCCAGCATGATGGGGATGCCGTACACGCCTTCGCCGGTGAGGTACATGTTTTCGGCGATGTTTTCCAGCGTCGCTCCGTTGTGCCGGATAAGGGCGGGCAGATGATCCCCCCACAGAAAATAGGCGAAAAAGGCTATGGCCACGGTGAACAGCGGCAGGCCCGTCATGCGCCGCGTGGCTTCCAGCGAAAGGCCCACAAGGATATAGGCGAGCGCCATGGCCTGCGCGGGAACTTCGTCAATGTAGGCCATGCGTTCCTGAAGCTCTTCATAGTTGAAGTAGAGGTACACTGACGTGGCAATGGCGCATGCCGCGAGAACCAGATCGACGAAAAGCAGAAAAGCCGGTTCCCTGCGGCCTTCGCGCGGTTTCACGGCCGGATGCAGGAGGAAAATCATGGTGAGGGCGAAGCTCAGGAAAATGGCCGCCAGCAGTGACCCCTCAAGAACGCCGTATCCGATGGTGTAATACAGCTGGAACAGGGCCATGGCTATGCCAATGGGATAGGCGGCCTTTTTCAGCGATTCCCGGGAAAGGATGGACATGGTGACGCCTCCGGTGCGCGGTGATTACAGGGAGTAAGCGGCCAGGAAGCCCTGACGGACGGCGGTGATGACCTTGCCCGGACGAATGCAGTCGCCCACGGCCGCGGCGGGAAGGGAAGCGGCGGCAAGCTGCTGGAGCAGCAGACTGCGGGAGCGGTAGCCGAAGGCCATGATCAGGGTGTCGAAACCTTCCCGATTGCGTTCCCCGCGAAGCATGTCGCGGATACGCGCACAGCCGGGGGAAACTGCGAGCACTTCAGTGTTCAGCAGCGTTTCCACGCCAAGCTGCCGCAGGCGATCCAGCATGAAAACGCGCGTGCGTGTTTCCATGTCCGGCGCAAGGGCGTCCCGCAGTTCAAGAATGGTGACTTCCCTGCCCTGTTCGGCGAGAAATTCCGCCGTTTCGCAGCCGACAAGCCCGCCGCCGAGGATGAGCGCCCGTTTGCCGCACTCCTCGCCCATGAGGACATCCTGAGCGGCAAGCGCGCCGGAGCCCTTGCAGAAGGCCGGAACAACAGGCTCGCTGCCGGTGGCGACAATGACCGTATCGGGCCGGAGTTCCCGGATGTTTTCGACATTGGCCTCCACGCCCAGGCGGACGTCTATGTCCGGCCGATCCACGGCATGTTCAAACCAGAGGCGCAGGCGCTCATAAGGTTCCTTGTGGGGCGGCCTGCATGCGGCATGGAGCAGCCCGCCGAGACTGTTGCTCCGTTCCAGCAGCGTGACGCGGTGGCCCCTTTCCGCCGCGGTGAGCGCGGCCTGAAGACCGGCGGGGCCGCCCGCCACAACGACATGTTTCGGCGTTTCCGTTTTGATGTGCGGAAAGCGGGCTTCCTGCCCGGCGCGGGGGTTCACGGCGCAGGTCACATTGCCGAAGGGGGCGCTTACGCAGCCCTCGTTGCAGGACAGGCAGGGCATGATGGAAGCGATGTTTCCCGCCTGACTTTTGACCGGAAGGCAGGGATCGGCAATGAGCGGACGGCCCATAACGATGAGGTCTGCCTTGCCTTCCGCCAGAATGGTTTCAGCCAGGGCGACATGGTGGATGCGCCCCGCGACGGCCACGGGAACGCGGGCGTCCACGGCCTTGCGCACGGCGGCGGCGCGGTCGGCGTTGAAGCCTTCGGGCAGGCAGGACGGCGGGATGGTGTAACGGTTCGTTTCACATGCGCCCACACTGATGTTCAGCGCGTCTATGCCGTTGTCCGCAAAGGCGCGGGCGATGGGCAGGGACTGCTCCAGCGCAAGGCCGGTTCCGTTGAATTCGTCCACGCTCAGGCGCACGGTGACGGGAAAGTCTGCGCCCACGGCGTTCCGGCAGGCTCTCAGCACTTCCAGCGGAAAGCGCAGGCGCTTCTCCTCACTGCCGCCGTATTCGTCCTGCCTGCGGTTGGTGAAGGGGGAAAGAAACTGGTTGAGCAGATACCCATGCGCGCCGTGCAGCTCGATGAGGTCGAACCCGGCTGCTTGCGCGCGCAGGGCGGCCCCGGCATACATGTCAACAAGCTCGTGTATGTCGTCGCATGTAAGCACGCGCGCCCCTTCATAGGGGGTGATGCCGGGAATGTACGAGACCAGTTTGACCGGGCCGCCGTTCGTCTGGGGGTTCGCTGTCCGCCCGCCGTGTTGCAGCTGAATGCCTGCCTTGCCGCCGCAGGCATGGATGGCCCGGGTCAGCCGGGTGAGCCCGGGAAGCATGGCGTCACTGTCAATGCCGAGTCCGAGCCTGTAACTGTTGCCCTGACGCTCCACATAGGTGGCCTCTATCATGATGAGGCCGACGCCTCCGCGTGCCCGTTCCGCGTAGTAGTTGATCATCTGATCGGTCACTTCGCCGTTGCTGGCGGCATACTGTGTGACCATGGAAGACATGACAAGGCGATTTTTTATTATAAGAGAATTAATGGTGATGGGAGAAAAGGTAATATCCGTGTTCATGCTGTCCTCCGCTGGAGCTGAATCCGTTGATTTGAAATCAGGGTATTGTGTACAGAAGAAAAGCAAGATTCATACCAAAAGATTAATGAATAAAAAAATCATGCATCACAAGTACTTATCTTGAATATATCGGATATTCAGGTATTGGACATTTTGGACGCTATGTCTTCCGCCGATGCGGCAGGATGGGGAGGGAAGGCCGGACAGTTTTCCGGCAAAAGGGAGACACATGAGAAAAAATACGGCTGATACAGCAAGTTGCAGGTTGACTTCCGGCGCGAAAAAACATTTTCATGAGCCGGGGCAGGTTCTGGATAAAAATGTGCATAATGTTCAATATGTCCAAATCCGGTATTCGGGCGTTTTGGAGGCCATCATGCAGCGCGGCGTCGCCATGCTCGAAAGAAAGGAAAGAATATTTGAGGAATGGAAGAAATTTCAGGACGGCGAGGAGGTGGATCTCTCTGTCATCCGTGACTTTGTCTACCGTTCCTGGCTGCGCTGCCGGGCGCTGGGAGTGGATCCGTTCCGGGTGCGCTGCCGCGAGCTTTCCCCCGCGGAACTTGCCGCAGAGATGGAGCGGCACGCTTTTCTGCTTGAAAGCTCGAAGAGCATCATGGAGCAGGTGTATTCGCTTATTTCCGATTCCCACAGCACCATTTCCCTGGCGACGCGTGAGGGCGTGATCCTGCGTTCCCTGCCCGCGGACAATGTTGTCAGCGCCAGAGGCAGAATTTCCCGGGAAGAGTATATAGGGACGGTGGGGCTGGCCACCTGTCTGGAAGAAAAGAAGCAGCTCGAAATTTTTGCGGCGGAACACTATTGCACGGAAAATCACGACTTCGTCTGTTCCGCCGCCCCTATTCACGACAGGAACGGAGAGGTGGTGGGGGTACTCGGGATCACTTCGCCCTGCGAAACGTTCCACCCCCATACGGGCGGCATGCTGGGGGCCGCCGTATACGCCGTCATGGAGCAGCTGGGCCTGCGGGAACTTCTGGGAGAACAGAAGGCGCTGCTGGAACTTATGGATGAGGGGGTAATCACCCTTGACGCCGGAGGCTCCATACGGCTCATCAACGCCAAGGCCATGCGCATGCTGCATCTTCGGGACACGCCCGCGGGCGTGAACATTGCCGGGGTCATCCGGTTCAGCCGGGCTGTCGCGCCGCAGCTGGAGGCGGGAACGGCCTTTCATGACGTGGATACCACACTCATGCTGGAAGACGGGGCCCGGAGTGTTCCCTGCGTGCTTTCCGCCGCCGTGAACCATTCTACCGGCGGCATGATCCTCACCCTGCGCGAAACCGGCCGCATGAGGGAGTTCGCCACCCGTCTTGTCGGGGCGAAGGCCGCGTTTTCCTTCAGCGACATCATGGGCAGTTCCCCCCGCCTTCAGGAAGCGCTGCGCAAGGCAAGAAAGATAGCGGAATCGGACACCACGGTGCTGCTGCTCGGCGAAAGCGGCACGGGCAAGGAGCTTTTCGCCCAGTCTCTGCACAACGCCAGCCCGAGGCGGAAAAAGCCCTTTGTGGTGGTCAACTGCGGGGCCTTGCCCCGGGAACTGATACAAAGCGAGCTGTTCGGCTATACCGAAGGCTCGTTCACCGGAGCGAGCCGGCAGGGCAAGCCGGGGAAGTTCGAGCTGGCCGACGGGGGAACCATTTTCCTGGATGAAATAGGAGAAATGCCGCTTGACGTGCAGGTCAATCTGCTGAGGCTGCTCCAGAACCGCGAGGTCGTGCGCATCGGAGGGCAGCGCGTCCGGCGCGTGGATATCCGCATCATCGCCGCCACGAACAAGAATCTGTACAGGGCCGTTCAGAGTCAGACCTTCCGGGAAGACCTGTACTACAGGCTGAATGTCTTCCCGCTGCATATCCCCCCTCTGAGGGAACGGCAGGGGGATATCGCGCTGCTGGCGCGGCACTTCATGCGGAAGTTCGCACGGCAGGCGGGCAATGCCCTGAAGGATATTTCGGAAGAAGCGCTGCGGGCACTTGGGGGCTACAGCTGGCCGGGAAATATCCGCGAACTGGAAAATGTCATGGAGCGCGCGGCGTACATGGCGGGCGGGGAGGAAATCACGCTGGAGGATCTGCCCGAAAGCGTCGCGGAAGGAGCGTGCGGCTCCGCGAGAGCGGAACGCTCCGCCTTCGATACCGAAGGCGGAGGAGAAGAGGCGAGCCTGCGGGAAGCTCTGCGCGCCAGCCGGGGGCATGTCAAGGATGCGCTGGGGATGCTGGGGATGAGCCGCAGCACCTTTTATTACAAGTGCAGGCGCTACGGGATCAGAACCGGAGATTTTCGCTGCTCGCCGTCCGGGCCTGGCGGAGAGGGAGCAAGCCTCGGGCGGGAAAATCCTCTGGCGGGCCTGAGCGCGGAAGAGCTTCAGGCGCTGGCGGATCTGGCCCGGCGGATGTGCCGGAAGAACGGGGGATGCTGAACAGCGTTCGCTCTATGTCAGAGCATATTGCGTTTGAACATAACTGCCGGCCAGATCCTATGTTCTGACCCGCAGGTTTCACGCCTCCGCCGGAGCTATACGCCGCAAGTGAATTGCGGCTACTCCGGCTTCGCGGCGGAGTCTCGCTTCGCTCGACTCCGGGAGCATTTTCAAAACGAAAATGCTCTAGAGCATATTGCGTTTGAACATAACTGCCCGCCAGGCCCCTATGCTCTGACGCGCAGGTTTCACGTCTGAAGCCGGGGCCTGCTCTGCTGTCCATGCCTGTACGCCCCGCGGGCTACAGGCACGGCCCTTTGGGCCGCCCGTTGGGTGGCTACGCCGCAAGTGAATTGTGGTTACACCGCCGCGCCAGGCTTGCGCCTGACGGCTCGTACTCCGAAATATTTCATGTTGTGGAGTATGAGCTATTGGTCTGGAGCAAGATCGGCGGGGGCGGCCAGGTCGTGCCAGCAGCGCAGGTCTTTGTCTGAAAAGAAAGCGGGCCGGAGCCTCAGCCTGCCGCGCCGGATTTCAAGCAAATTTTCGTTCCGCATGTGCTGGAGCAGTCTGCCCACGCTGACTCGATGCACGCCGACAAGTTCCGCAAGTTCCATCTGGGAGACGACGAGTTCCCTTGAGTCTGCGTTGTTGGCATGCTCTCCTTCAGCGTTGGCCAGGGAGGCGATGCACAGCTTGAGACGGGTCAGGGGCGTTTCATAGGCGATGCTCACCAGATCGGATCCCATAAGATGCATTTTCAACGCCACGCTACACATCAGCCGCTTGGCGAACAAGGCGTCCTGCCGCATCAGAAGGCCGGCTGTGGCACGGTCAAAACGGATCAGAGTCAGATCACGGATGGCGTCACAGTCGATTTGTACCGGACGCCGGGAAAAGAAATAGCTTTCATAGATGAAATAACCTCGTCCGACCACGTGAAGCGTCTTGCGTTCGCCCCCTTCCGAAGTGCGGAACGTGCGCAGCAGACCTTCCTCAATATAATACAGGCTGGAGATTTCCTCTCCCGGCGTGGCGGGAAGAGGGGCACCCCGGCGAATCTTCCTGCGTTCGCCCCGCGCAAGGGTGGCGGCGGGCAGCAGAGCGGAAGAAGGCAGAGGCGGCAAAGCCTGAAGAAGCGGAGCGGACATGCGGGGTTCTCCAAATATTACCGTGACTATGGGGGGGCCGGTATTGCGTTGCGCTCTGTTGTAGAGTTGTTTGAACATATCCTTGACCGCCGGAGGCACGCGCGTTAGCGCGTATGGAGCGACGACCCCCCGCCG
>CAJTSU010000169.1 GCA_910579055.1 uncultured Mailhella sp.
GATGGTTCGGCCGCTGCCGCCGCCGATGGCGTTGCCGAGCACGCCGCCGAGCACGCCGCCCGCTCCGGCCCCGATAAGTTCCTTGCCGGAACTTTCGTTATTGATGCGCACATGGCGGAACGAAACCACGGTGCCGTATTCCACGTCATAGCTGCCCTGGGCACCGCTGACCACATAGTCGTTGCCGCCTACGCGGGGGGTGCAGCCTCCGGCCAGAGGGGAAGCCATCAGCAGCAGGGCCAGAAACGCCGGAAAAGTTTGTTTATAGCCGAGCATAACTGCCTCATATCGTGTTTGCTTTATTGCCGCAGAGGCCCGGTATCCGCTGTGCGCGCCATGCGCGGGCGGGCGGGAATTTTCTGCATTCAATCATATCCGGTTTGAGTTTTAAGAAAGCGCTGGTTAGAGCCTTTCCCCAGGGCTGCCGATACCATCAGCCGCCCCGAAAATCAGGAGCGGGCTGCGGCTTTGCCGCGTCGTAACCGCCAGATTTTCGTGCCTTTCGTCAAGCCGCCTTGCGGCTTGGACGGCGCAAACACCGCACAGCGGGGTTTGTCAGCAGTCTGAAGGAAACGCGGATTGAAGCGTTTCCCTGCGGCCTTGCTCCGCAAGACCACCCGCAAGCCGCGAAGGGGAAAAATGTACTTTTCCCGTTAAATGAGCGAGTTGACGTGCGTTTCCCAAACAGGCAAATGCCTTTTTGGGCATGGCGTTGATGTATGTGCAGAATAAATCAGCGGTTCCTTAAAGTCCAGTTAAGAGGCATGATAACCATTAATCCGGCCGGATAATCCGGGCAGCATGGCGCATTGCAACGCCGGAGCAAGCGGTCTGTTTTGGAGCGTTCAGGCATGAAAAAAGCCCCGGTATAACACCGAGGCCTGGATTCCGTGCCGCTGAAGAACGCTGCTTGCGAGCAGTGTTCTAAAGCATTTTGCTATTGAGTGAACCCGGCTGCGCCGCCGCGCCAGGCTTGCGCCTGATGCCTGGTACTCCGGAACATTTCATGCCGCGGAGTGCTAGTAACGGGGGGGACGCGGAGCGCGGGGCTTCGCTTCGTTGACGCGAAGGGTACGTCCACCGAAGGTGGCGTTATCAAGCGCTTCGATAGCAGCCGACGCGCCGGGTTCTTCCATTTCGACGAAGCCGAAACCGCGGGCGCGGCCGGTTTCACGATCGTTCACCAGTTTGACGGAGAGCACTTCTCCGTGTTCAGCAAAAAGGTTCTGCACCTGTTCTTCGGTGGCGGACCAGGGAAGGTTCCCGACATAAATAGACTTGGCCATAGAAAAAAAACCTCAACGAAAAAAGCATCGACTGCCATGCGTTGGGCGGACAAACCTATGTCCTCGCATGGACTCCTTGCGTAGGAGACTTGCCCCAAGAAAGAGAGCAAGTCAACAGGAATCGCATTTTTTTCCTGAAAAATAAGCTGAAAAAATTACGTTTTTGTCGAAAACAGGTGCGAGAAGCAGGCAAAAGTCTCATTTTCGGGTTGTATTTGTTCATTTTTTTGCAAGCCCGAGAATGCAAGAAAAAATATGGCTCTGTTCGAGAAGAGTGTTGAACATAACCTTGACCGCCGGAGGCGCGAGCGCAGCGAGCTATGGAGCGACGCCCCCGCCGCATGGTAATGGCGGCATGGAGGGGGGGGGCGACCAAACGGCGGCCCCGCGGGGGCCGTGCCCGTTGCCGGGCAGAGCGGGACATGGGCGGGGAAAGCTTGCCGCTATTGTCTCCGCTTAAAGAGCTTTTCCATATCCGCGGGGTCCAGGGTGACGGCGCAGGGCCGTCCATGCGGGCAATAATCCGGTTCTTCCGTAGCCAGCCATTGGCGCACCAGTTCCAGAGCGTCGGCAGGCGCAAGCTGCTGTCCGGCCCGAATGGCGGAATGACAGGCATGGGTGATCCACAGTGAAACGAGATCGTCTTTTTTTCCCGCAAGCGCTTCGCGCAGAAAAGCGGAAGCGTCTCCTCGCTCCATGGCCGGAGGCAGGGCGGAAATACGGCAGAAAGCGCCGCCGTCGGTCAGTTCCGCCGTAAAACCGAGTTCGTTCAGGGTTTCCCGGATTTCCATAAAGCGCTCTGCTTCGGACGGGTGCAGAGCGAGGGATAAAGGTATGAGCAAGGGGCGTGACGTGCCCTTGAGCCCGCCGGAGCGGAATTTTTCAAACATGATCCGTTCGTGTACGGCGTGCTGATCGAGAAAAAGCAGGGTATCCCGCCCCTTGGCCAAAATGAGATACGTTCCGGCCACCTGGCCGAGATAACGGAAATCTCCGGTACTGTTTACAGGCGTTCCGGCAGGCGACGCGAGCGGCGGCTTTGCCGCCTGGGGCGGGAACTCCGCATCGTTGTCAGCGGGCAGGCTGCGCGCAGCTGACGGCGGCCCGGCGTGTCCGTTTTCAGAAGGCCCCTCCGGGGCGGTTGAAGCGCCAAGGCGGGGGGCAGGTTCGGTCAGTCCTCCCCCTGTGGAAAGCAGGGGAGAAAAGGGGGCGCTAAACGAAGGCTTGCCGGGAACATGCCGCCCCGGCGAAGAGGCGGGGAGGGCCGGAGCCTCCCGCGCTTCGCGGGCGGCACTCCGGGACGCCGCGGCACTGTGTGCGGGATCGCGGCGCGGCATGACTCGCATTTCATCCACTGTTCCCCAAAAGCCCTGAGGGCGGGGAGCAAAGGCGGGCCGGTCTTCAGGTTCGGGGCCGCCGGGCAATGTTCCGCCTGCTGCATCCGCCGGAGAGGCCGCGTAACGGGCCGCGCCCTGTTCCGCGTCCTGCGCGTTCAATACCTGCCCCACGGCGTTCAGCGCCGTGACGAAAACAGACTGCTCGTCGCGGAAACGCACTTCATTTTTGGCGGGATGGACATTTACGTCCACGGCTTCGGGGTCGATATCGAGAAAAAGCACAATTTGCGGATAATCCCGGCTGGTCAGCCTGCCCTGATAGGCCTGGCGCGCTGCGCGCAGGAGCAGCCGGTCATTGACCGCGCGCCCGTTGACGAAAAAGAGCATGCGATCCGCGCGGGGCTGAGAGGATCGGGGATTGGAGGCCAGACCGCGCACGGTCATGCCGTGTTGTTCCAGCCGGAAGGGGCGTAATGCCTCCACCACCAGCGGGGGCCAGATCAGGGCCAGACGGCGGGTCAGCTCCATGCCCGGTTCCGCGCGCAGGGCCACACGCCCGCCAAGCTTCAGGGTAAAGCCCACGCCGGGGTTGGCGAGAATGAGCCGGTACAACAGATCCTGCGCACGTTTCAGCTCGGTGGCCGGGCTTTTGAGAAATTTCAGGCGAGCCGGGACATTGGCGAACAGTTCGCGCACTTCCGCCACTGTACCCCCGGCCAGAGCGGCCGGGCCGATGCGGGAAACCCGGCCGAAGTCCACTTCCAGGCTTGTGGCTTCGCCGTATCTGCCGGAAGCGTCGCGCGGAGCGGAAACCATGCGGAAGCGGGAGACCGAGGCGATACTGGGCAGTGCTTCCCCGCGAAAGCCGAAGGAATTGATACGGGAAAGATCCTCAATGCCGGAAATCTTGCTGGTGGCATGCCGGGTGACAGCAAGTTCCAGTTCTGCCGCGGGGATGCCGCGCCCGTCGTCCGTGACGCGAACCATGTTCCGGCCTCCGTCTTCCAGTTCAACCTCAATGCGCGAGGCCCCGGCGTCAAGGCTGTTTTCCACCAGCTCCTTGAGTACGCTGGCCGGGCGTTCCACCACTTCCCCCGCGGCGATCTGGTTGGCCAGTTCGGGGGGGAGAAGGCGGATTTGTCTGCGGGGGGATATTGTGTGCGTCATGGGGGCATATTAATTCCGCCTGCGCCGGGACACAAGAAAAAAGAACAGGGGTGCCCGGCGCGCCTCTTTACAGCACTGCATTATTTTTCAGGCCATGTCGCGCGAGATGAGAAATCTTGACTCACGAGGTCGAGCAGTATACACTTTTTTATCTATTTGAATTGTACTATTATGGAGCATTTATGGCAAGTCAAAGTACTATAAAAGTTTACTTTGGTGATAATATAAAGCTACTAAGAAAGATAGCCAGTAACAGTATTGATATGATTTATATTGATCCTCCTTTTAATACTGGTGTTAAACAAATACGTAATCGTTTTCGTACTGAAAATGGGGTTAGAATTTCTGAAAATACATATGGATATCAAGATAGTTTTGATAATTTTATTGGGTTTTTAGAACCACGTATGAAGGAAGCGTATCGTATTCTTAAAGATAACGGCTCCTTCTTCTTTCATCTTGATTATCGCGAAATTCATTATTGTAAAGTAATGCTGGATCAAATTTTTGGCAGAGCATCATTTATTAATGAGATTATTTGGGCCTATGATTATGGTGCTCGTTCTAAAAATAAATGGAGTGCTAAACATGATAATATTCTGTGGTATGCCAAAAATCCTAAATCTTATATCTTCAATTATGCGGAGATGGATAGGATTCCCTATATGGCTCCTGGTTTAGTTGGCCCTGAGAAGGCTGCCCTAGGAAAAACCCCTACTGATGTCTGGTGGCATACTATTGTTAGCCCAAATAGTAAAGAAAAAACAGGCTATGCGACTCAAAAGCCTCTTGGTATTATTAATCGGATTCTAAAGATTCATTCCTGCCCTGGTGATACAGTTATGGATTTTTTTGCCGGTTCAGGAACATTGGGAGAGGCAGCAGCCATATTGGGTCGAAATTGTATTTTGATAGATCAAAATCCTGAAGCTATAGCAGTAATGAAGAAAAGATTTTTGAATTATACTGTAGAATGGATAAATTGTGATGATATTAAAATGAGTGAAGAAGTTATAGCCTCTGATAAACATGAGCGTCATCTTGATGAACCAGAAGGGTTTACCCAACCTCTCGCAATTTCCGTGTCAACATTAAAAACGGAAAATATAACGGAGATCCTGCATCAAAAAAAACGTAGAGGACGACCTCCTAAAAAGAAAATTATCCAAGAACAAATTGGAGAATTAACTTCTACAAATTGTTTACAGAATTTAAATGAGTCGTTAGCAGGTAAAGTTAAAAAGATAATACCTGAAAAACATGCTGAATATAAAACATTTAATATTGAGCAGGGGTCACTGATATGACTAGCAATTCAAGCACAAGAGAATATCAAGAAATTGTTCAGATAAGTAATCTTATTTACGAGGAGTATACGGGAGAAAACTTTATGTGGGAAAATTCTCCCTTTAAATGGATCAAGCATCGTCCTAGTCGATCCATTGGTGCAATTGGTGAGAAAATTATTGCGTCATGGCTTGCAATGCATAATTTTAATGTTACGCGTTCGCCAGATTCCAATGCTGATCGCATTGTCGAAGGGAAGCGTGTTGAAATAAAATTTAGTACTCTTTGGAAAAGTGGCGATTATAAGTTTCAACAATTACGTGATCAAAATTATGATTTTGTAATTATGCTTGGAATTTCACCAAATGATGCTCATTGCTGGGTTGTTCCTAAACAAGAAATAATACGCTTATGGAAGGTTGAGAAAAAAATTTGTAGCCAGCATGGAGGTGCTTCTGGCTCAGATACGGCCTGGGTGAATTTAACCCCGGATAATACGTTTAAACCCTTGGCAGAATATGGAAATTCTTTGAGTGGAGCGTTATTGAGTATCACTGAACTTACAGGATATTCTCCAAAATCTTTTTCCTCTACTTTTGATAATTAATGACTGTGTAAACATGTCTTAGTACTGAGATACACCATCAAAACAGGCTTGGCGACAACACTTATTGCCGCCAGGCCTGTTCTTCTATACGGAGAAAAGGTAGTAAATATTCAAAGTTGGCTTGGCTACTCGCTTTCTTCATCTTCATACTCATTTTTAAAATCAGAAGATAGCAAGCGAAGTGTAGTTGTGCCTCCATCAAGACATCCCAAATAGTCTAATACCGCAGCCAACATCGTTCCATTATTGACAAGGTGGCGACGAAAACATTCACAAAGGGAAGCAGTATTTGCTATACCATTTTCTAAATGATTATTTATTAATTCAAAGCTGACCTGCTCATTACTAAAACAAGCCCCTTTATTTCCTGAAGCTGGTATGTCTTCAAGCAAAGCAACACGTTCTTCTTCCCAGTTAACTTCAAATTTCACTTCTCCGTTTCTCCGTTTTGGACAAATATAAATAGACATAAGGTGTCCTCTTGTAATTTTTGAGTTAATACTCACAGCAATATTATTTAAACCATAACTATTTTATAGAATAATACCTTTCAGCAAATTGTCCAGGCTAGTAGATATAAAAATATCATAATTAAGCCTATCAAAGTGAAATGGTTGAATATTGTAGAGGTAGGGGTTCGGAGTCAGTCCGCTCTATACGGGAATGCGGCGGGAGAATAGAGGGAGGCAGTTGCCCGAGCGGGAGCTTGCGGTCGGGGAAGGGGCGGGATATTCAGGGACACCATGAACAACGCTTTTTTCAAACTGCATCTTTCCGTTCTTCTGGCCGGGTTTACCGGCGTGTTCGGCAAACTCATCACGCTGAATGAAGGGCTGCTGGTCTGGTATCGTCTGTTGCTTACCTCGCTCATGTTGTTCGTCTTTCTCCGCTTCAGCGGCAGACAGCAGAAAACCGCTTTGCGGGACGCAGGGGCGGCGGGCGGCACGGGGCTGCTGCTTGCTCTGCACTGGGTCTGTTTTTACGGCAGTATCAAGGCGTCCAACGTCTCTGTCGGCGTGGTCTGTTTTTCCACGGTGGGATTCTTCACCGCGCTGTTTGAACCGCTGTTCAATCGGCGGCGCATTTCCGCGCGGGAGATGCTGTTCAGCCTGATTACCATCGCCGGGGTGGGGCTGATTTTTCATTTTGACGCGCGCTATCGGCTGGGTATTGCCGTGGGCGTGCTGGGAGCGGCGCTGGCCGCCCTGTTCACCGTGTGCAACAAGCGCGTCAGTGCCGGGCGCGACACCCTGACCACGCTGCTGTACGAGATGCTGGGCGGGGCAGCCGGCATCAGCCTGCTGTTGCCTGTCTATCTTGCGTTCACGGGCCATTCTTTTGGCCTTCCTTCCGGCGGGGACACGGTTAAACTGCTTCTTCTGGCCCTGTTTTGCACGTTTTTCCTGTATGTACTGCAAATTCAGGCGCTGCGCGGCGTTTCCGCCTTTACCATGAACCTTACCTACAATCTTGAGCCGGTATACAGCATCATCATCGCCATGTTTTTTCTCGGCGAGGCGCGGGATCTGAACGCGGCGTTTTACGGCGGACTGGGGCTGATCATCCTGTCCGTGGCGCTTCAGACCTGGACCAGCCTGCGGAGCGCAGCGGCCGCACGGCACGAAATCCGGCTGCGGAAGGCAAAGGAACAGGTTTATGCGCGCGGCCTGAAAACTTGACTTCCCCTGTTTCCGCCCGCAAGCTGAATCTTCCTTTGGCTCTGTTCAAGTTTACGGTTGACAAAGAGAAGTATGCTCCTTTAACCGCCGGAGGCGCGAGCGTTAGCGAGCACGGAGCGACGACCCCCCGCCGCATGGTAATGCGGCATCTTGGGGGGCGAGGAGCGG
>CAJTSU010000170.1:0-4068 GCA_910579055.1 uncultured Mailhella sp.
CCAGAACATAGGATCCTGGCTGGTAAATACTTTCAATCGCAAAACGCTCTAGAATGTATAGCTCAGGCTCGCGCTCATGCTGTGCGCATGGGAACGGTGCGAACGGCCGTTGAATACATACGGACGGACTTCGGTATTTCGATACATCACGTCACGCACCCTGATATAGGCATAACCGAGATCCAGCGCCCACTGATCCCACAGAAAGCCCACCCCGCCGGTAAAATACTGGCGGCCGGTGGTCGGGGCGATGAAGTCGGCATACCCTTCGTTCAGCGGGCTGGTTTCATACACATAGCCAAGACGCAGGGCCAGCCAGTCCAGCGGCTTGTACTCCGCGCTGATATTGAATCCCCAGTTGTCGTGCCATTGCTTGGCGCCCTCCGTAAGCAGCCCATTGACGGGCGCTTCCAGATGGATGTCCAGACGTTTATAGGCGCTCCACACAAAATAGGTCACGCCAGCCTCAAAACTCCACTGCTCATTGGGCCGGTAGTTCACGCCCAGGGCAAAGTGATCCGGCAGATGGATAGTGCCGTGCAGCGAGCTGTCCTGCATGGGGCTGTACGGAAGCCGTCCTCCCAAGGCACCATGTTTGACCTGCTGGCTCCAGCGGTTGGTGCCCGTCACCTTGAGATCCATGCGGCTGCGGTAGGCGAACCCCACCCGCCACTGGTCGTTCACCGCATAATGCAGGGCCAGGTTACCGCTGAGCGCGTAGCCGCGTCCCTTAAGGGTTCCGTGACTGTCGATCCCTCTCTGCAATGTCGGCAGCACACGCGTATGCGCGTTCAATTCCATGTCCGCGCCGGTCACTTCCGCGCCAAGGGCCAGAGACAAACGATCCGTTACCTTGAACGCGATATTCGGGTTGATGGTCAAGGTTTGCAGGCGCACGTTCACCAGACCGGAACTGCCCGGCCAGGAATCTGGATAGCCGTTGCCCAGACCGGCACGGGAGAATACCCCCACCCCCAGCCAGGCGCTGTCGCTCATCTGATGAGTCACATAAAAGTGAGGAATGACCCAGGTTTTCTGTTCAATGCTGGTGGAAGAATACGCTGACTGACCAGCCATTATATTTGTCCATTCCCCGCTGATACGCGACGTGGGCCGCTCAATGACGGTGCCGAGCATAAGCTGCGTGCCGGGCAGTTGGGTTATGCCCGCCGGGTTATACGCCACGGCGGAAGGGTCGTCGGCCCGGCCCGCCATGCCGTTGCCGAGCGCCATGCCGCGTGCGCTCCACTGCGTAATGGAAAAACCTTCGGCGCGGGCTTCCCCCAGCCCGAACGCGGGCGCGGCCAATGTGAGGATCAGGGCAAATGCAAGCGTTTTTTTCATGAATCCTAAACTCCCTCTCAATGCATGATTCCGCCGCGCGGGCAAAAAAACAGCGCCCGCGAACATGTCCGCGAACCTGCCTTGCGCCCATGTATCCTCTTCCTGCCGGAGGAAATGCCGGCAGGGCAAAGGCATGCCGCGCATGCGTCCGGCGAGATTATACCAGCGAGAGCATGAAGGAAAGGCTTTTTCAACCTAACACCTCATTTTTATTATATATTAATCGTTTGATCAGTTCCTGTTCCTTCCAGCCAGATCAGGGAAGCCTGCCGTCCGCAGCCGCGATCCGCCCGGTAGGAAAAAAAGTCGCGCGCCAGGCTGCGGGTACACAGATCAATACCGTATATGCGCTCATGGGGGATGCCCGCCCGGCGCAGTTGTTCGCGCGTCAGCCGCCACAAATCCATGCACATGGTTCGCGTGTCAAAAAACGCCGCGAAATCCTCGCCCCATTCCTGCCTGAACCGCGTGAACTCCGCGCGGCCCGGCCCGAGACTCGGCCCGCGCACGGCGGAAAGCTCGCGCGCGGGCAGGCGGTAATGCTCGCAGAACTCTTCCACGGCAAGCCGGGGATAGCCCCGGCGATTTCCCTTCCAGCCCGAATGCAGGGCCATAATATGACTGCCGTCCTTATGCGCCACAAGTACGGGCTGGCAGTCCGCCGTCTTGATCATCAGCCCGGTCATCTCCCGCTCCGGAGCGCGGGAGGCGGCAAGCCCGTCGGCTTCACGTCCGGGTACGCGGCAAAGTTCCTGCGTTTCCGGCTCAAACAGCGTGACCACGCCGTGCACCTGTCTGGCCTCGACCAGGCCGCGCAGTCCCAGCTCGTCCCGCAGCGCCGCGCGGTTGGCCATCACGCGCGCAACCTCCGCTTCCACATCCGCCGCGCCGCCCGATCCGGCTTCCAGAGAAATATTGCCTCGCTCGGCTTGGGATGCGCCCGGCCGGGCAGGCAGGGCCATCTGAAATGCGCAGCCCACCCCGGCGATGCCGGGAAAACGAAACGGCAGCAGCCTCAACGCCATACTATCTCCTGCTCCGTACAAATACCCCGCACGCTTTTATCCCGCGCCCCGCGCGGCACCTCGTCCACCACCTGGGCGCAAAAGCACAGCCCCAAAGTCAGCAGACAGCCAAAGGCTCCCCCTGCCCCCTGTCTTGCCTTCTCCTCCGCTTCGCGCTGCTCCAGCCAGTGATCATAGAAGCCGCCCCCGTAGCCGAGACGCCCGCCCCGGCGATCAAAGGCCAGACCGGGCGCCAGCATCAGTGCGGGTTCACCCGTGGCCCGCCACAGGGGCAGACGGGGAGAAGGCTCCGGAATGCCCAGGGCGGAAAACGCCAGATCCGGCCAACCCCGACAGATGAAAAAATCCATTTCACCCCGCGCCGATGCCCCCTGTGTTGATCCGGGGTGGCAGCGGGGCAGGGCCACGGTCTTGCCCTGAAGCCACGCCTGTTCCAGCAGAAAGGAGGTATCCGCCTCATCCCGGAATGCGGCATAGAGAAGGATGTTCCCGCTCCGCGCCCAGGCGGGCTCCGCCATGACCCGGCGCTGGATCATGAGACTCCGCCGGGCATGTTCCCGCGGATCGGCAAAAATCTTCGCCCGAACCTCGCGCATCTGCCGGCGCAGCGCCATCTTGCGTTCCGCAAGGCTTTCCATGACACTTCCCTCCGCCCGGCGCATTCGCCCCGGGGGTGTCTCCCACGCAACACCCGTGAAAACATTTGTCAAATAAAAAAAACTAGGCTATACATAAACAAATCAACGTCATGCGGCCCGCAAGACAAGAACGGGCTTTCTCCTGCATCGGGCATATTCCCTTCTGCGTGACGTTAACAAGGACTTTCCCCCATGCCAAGCCCTCATTTGAACGCAGACGGCGCGCTCTCCAGCTCAGAAACATCGGACGCGGCTTCCCCGCATCCCCGGCCTGACGCTGAAAGAGAACGGTTGTGGATTATCGCGGGCGACGTTCATGGTGATGCCGCGCTTCTGGCGGACACCCTCGCGGCGATCCCGGAACTGCCCCGTGCCGACGGCGTCATCCTTACCGGAGATGTTTCCCGCGCGGGCGGCGGCGTGCCTTCGGCGCGGGCGGTTATTGAGGCGGCGGAAGCGCTTTGCCCGGTGGTTCTGGCGCAAATCGGCAATATCGACCAGCCCCAGGTGGACGCATGGCTGGACGAAAAGGGCATCAACCTGCACCGAAAGGCCAGAGAAATAGCGCCGGACACCGCCATTATCGGCGTGGGAGGCTCCACGTTCACCCCTTTCGGCACGCCTTCGGAATTTCCCGAAGCGCGCTATGCCGAATGGCTGAAAGAGCTGGCGGCCCGCGCCGCCGACCACAAACGGATCATACTTGTTTCGCATACCCCTCCGAAAGATACTGTCTGCGATAAAACAAGCAGCGGACAGCACGTCGGATCACGGGCCGTGCGGGAATTCATTGAAGAGCGCCAACCTGCCGCATGTCTTTGCGGACATGTACACGAAGCGGCGGGCATGCAGCTCGTGGGACGCACGCAAGTGCTCAATCCCGGCTCCCTTGGTTCGGGCGGCTATGCCCTTTTACGGCTCGGCGAGGAAACAACCCTCACCCCGCGCCGGATCGGAACCTAGCCCGTCTTATCCCGGTACACACATTTTTTTGAGGAAAACATGTCTCAGGAAATCAACGAACAGGAACAAATCGAAAAACCTAAAAGCACCCGGCGCGG
>CAJTSU010000170.1:4082-7281 GCA_910579055.1 uncultured Mailhella sp.
AAAAAACCGGCAGCCGCCGCGGAGGCTGAAACAAGCGCCGAAGCAAAAAGCAGCAACGCGGCGGCCCCCGCCGAGAAAGATGCCGCCGAAAAAAGCAAAACCGTACGCCGCACCCGCAAAAGCGCGAGCATGACCAGCGGCGAAGCTGAACCGCCTGCACCGGACGCGGCGCGGGGCGTTACCTCCTCCGCTGCATCGGATACGCCGGAAGCTCCCGCCAAACCCCGGCGCAGCCGCGCCAAAAAGGCGGAGGACGCCGCGCCCGCTGAGGCAAAAAGCGAAGTCAAGACAAAAAGCGAAACAAAGCGGAAGGCAAAAGAAGACAAGGACGCCGCGCCCCTTCTGGCGGACGGCGAACAAAGTCCGACAAAAGCGGACGCCAAGGCTCCCGAAAAAACCACGCGCCGCCGGACAAGCCCAAAATCCGAACGTTCGGAATCTCCCGCTGTGGCTGATGGCGGCACGAGCGCGCGCTCTGACGCGACCGGAGATACGCCCGAGGATACCGCTGCGGGCGCATCTGCGAACCCGGCGGATCGGGGAGACAGGGCGGAAGATGCCGCTTCTGAAGCAAAGGCGAAGGAATCCGGGGCCAAAGGCGCTCCCCGCAAAAGGCGCAGCGCCGGACACCGGGCCGAAAGCGCCGCAATTCAGGCCTCCCTGATAGAAATTTCCGCGCCGGAACCTGCCGCTGGCCCCGCAACCGCTTCCGCGCCGGTGGAGGCCCCCTTGAAGGGGGAACGCGTTGCGGAACGTCCTGTCATGCCTTTGGGAGAAGATTCGGCAGAACATCCGTCCGGCCCGTCTGCGGCTGCGCCGGCACATGAATCCGAACCGGAAAAAACCGCCCCGGCAAAGCCGGAAGCGGACAAAAGCGACACGGACAACAGTAACCGGGAAGAGGCCGATGCTCAGGCGCCTGCCGAGCCCCGCACTGATCCGGAACCTACAGGGCGCGAGACTGCGGAAGCGCTTCCGGAAACCGCGCACACGGAAAGCGCGCCCGCTCGCCGCAAACCCGGCGGGAAAGCCGCAAGCGCCGCGCGGGAGGAGCGCCGGCCCTCCTTTTACGATAACGACAGCGTGGTCAGCAGCATTCTTCCGGTGCTGGACGAACGCGATCAGAATTACGCCAACCGGAATTTCCGCCAGAATTCCTACGGGAACGACCGGCGCAGGAGCGGCAAAAACCGCCTGTATTCGGCCAGGGGGCAACACGGAGCACGACCCGGCTACGGGCAGGACTATCCTCCCCTTCTGCCCGGCCCCATGAGCTATGACGATATGCCGCCGCTCCCCGGCTACGGCCAGGACAGCAAGCGCCAGACGCGGGGCCGCAAGCGGCGCCCCGGCGTGAACGGAAACGTCTATGATCCCTACGCTCAACCTGCCTTCACGCCGCCGTATCCCGGCTATGATCCGCAGTATGAAGATCCGGACGCGATTCTGCCCGTGGCGCAAAAAATGCTCAACGGCCGGACAGACGACATGTCCGACGATTTTGAGGACGACGGCCCGCAGCCCGCTCTGCCCGGACAGCCCTCCCTCGCTCTGCCTCCTTCCGAGGAAGAGTTCGACCCGGACGCCCTGGATGAAGCCGTTAACGGCAACCGTGTCCAGCCGCAAAAAACCGGCCGGCAGTCGGATTACAGAAACGAACGCAGGAGCCGCCGCGACGGCAGGCCCGATTTCAAGCCCGATTTCAAGCAGGACACCCGGCCGGGCAGACTCTCCGCAGACAAATCAATCACGGAAGACGCCGCCCGCGAAGGCGACGCTGTGGCCGAACGCGCCCCAAAAAGCCGGGAAAATTCAACGCCCCTGCCTCCCCTGCCCCGCGGCACCAAACGCGTACTCTATGTCAGCGTCGTGCCCGATGAACAGGTGGAAGTCGTCATCACCGATAACGGGCAGGTTGCGGAATATTTCGTGGAAATGGCGCATCAGGCCAAAATCCGCGGCAATATTTACAAGGGCGTGATCAATAACGTGGACATCAATCTGCAGGCGGCCTTTGTCAATTTCGGCGGAGGCAAGAACGGCTTTCTCCAGATTGATGAAGTCCACCCCGAATACTGGCTGAACCACCATGATTCCAGCAAGGGCCCCAAGTATCCTCCGATTCAGAAGGTGCTGAAAAACGGTCAGGAGGTTCTGGTACAGGTCGTCAAGGAACCCGCCGGAACCAAGGGCGCGTTTCTCACCACCTGGATATCTCTGGCCGGACGCTACCTTGTGCTCACTCCGGGGCAGGAGCAAATCGGCGTATCGCGCAAGGTGGAAGACAACGAGGAACGCGCCCGCCTGAAGGAATTGCTGACGGGCATCGAACCCGGCGAAGACATGGGCGTGATTATCCGCACAGCCAGCGAAGGCGCGAGCAAGACCAGCATCCAGAAAGATCTTCAATACCTTAAGCGCCTGTGGAAAGACATCCGCAAGAAGGGCATGACGGAAAAGGCTCCCTGTCTGATCTACCAGGAGGCGGATCTTGCCGCCCGTGCCGTGCGCGATTATCTGGCCGAAGACATCCACGAAATATGGGTGGACGACGAAGCCACGCAGGGGGCCATTCGTGAGACGACCAACCTGCTCTTCCCGCGCAGGACTGAAATGGTCAAGCTGCATCAGGATCCGCGCCAGACCCTGTGGGAGCGTTTCAACCTCCAGCGGCAGCTTGAGGAAGTGACCAGCCGGGAAGTCGTACTGCCCTCAGGCGGACGCCTTGTGTTCGACCAGACGGAAGCGCTCATGGCCATAGACATCAACTCCGGCAAGACCCAGGGCAAGAGCAATTTCGAGTCCATGGTGTTCCGCACCAACATGGAGGCCGCGGAAACCATCGCCCGGCACCTCCGGCTGCGCGACATCGGCGGACAGGTGGTCATCGATTTTATCGAAATGCGGGATCGCAACCACTGCCGCGAGGTGGAAAAGACGCTGCGTAACGCCATGCGCCTTGACCGCGCCCGGCATGACGTGGGCCACATGAGCTCCTTCGGGCTGCTTGAGCTGGTGCGCCAACGCACCGGCACATCGGCCATTTCCATTTCCACGGAACCCTGCCCCTTCTGCCACGGCACCGGCGTACGCCGCAACATGGAATGGCAGGCGCTCCAGACCCTGCGCGAGATCCAGCGCAAACTGGCCAAACTCTCCGCGCAGGAGAACAGGAAAAAGAGCTGCGACAGGAACGGCG
>CAJTSU010000170.1:7291-7526 GCA_910579055.1 uncultured Mailhella sp.
CCCGCCACTCTCGCCTATGAAACGGATTTTGAACTGGGCCTGTACCTGCTGAACAGAAAACGGGATCGCCTCAGCGAACTCGAAACCAGGTACAATATCCACATTGAAATCCAGTTGAAGCATTAACTCGGGGGCTCTGCCCCCGCCCCGCTGGGGGAAATGATTTCCCCCAGTCCCCCTCATTTGGCGTCGCGTCTGTTCACGTATACGTGAACAGACGCGACGCCCGATGGGG
>CAJTSU010000171.1 GCA_910579055.1 uncultured Mailhella sp.
CTATGGAAGAAGATATGTCGTATCTTCGACTTTTCAACCTTGACTGACCACTAGTGTATCCATAAACACACCTTATGTGCGCCGTAGGCGCACAGCTTGAAGTGAGTTGTAACACTCTAGAATTAAGAGCATGTCGGGAAAAGACGAGACAGTGGCGACATTTAAGTTGTTCCGGCTGGCGACCATAGTCCCGCCAACTTCATCAACGTCAGAGTGGATGTGACCACCCGCACGGAATGGCTCACCATGAGCAGGACTGAACTCATCAGCCGACTCAGCGCCAATCGATGCGAATACTGCGGTAAGGTCGGAGGGTATATGGAAGTACACCATGTTCGGAAAATGGCTGATGTGAATGGGAAACTGATGTGGCAGAAGATAATGAGTGCTATGCGCCGCAAGACGCTCGTTCTCTGCATTGACTGCCATAAGCAGCTTCATAGCCCGACCGGGTTACCCGATTGGAGAGCATTGACAAAATAATACTGTGGAAAGCCGGATGAATCGAAAGGTTCACGTCCGGTTTGGAGGGGGGAAGAGTGCGCAGTCTGAACGGCTGCCACCTTCCTACCCTACGTCAATGGGAGCGTTGGCGAATAAGGCCAGGTGCCCTGTTACAGCAATCCGCTTATTTGCCCGCCTGCTTGAATACGGCAACAGTCCGTTCAAGATTGGGCTCCATATCTTTCAGAAATGCGGCAGCCTGCTTGTAGTCCAGAAAATCGACCGTCAAACCGAGTTCCAAAAGACGCTTTTGCGTATCAGGATCGGCGCATGCCTGCTGAAAAGCATCGCTGAGCTTTTTCAGCACTTCCTCGGGGGTTCCTTTGGGAACCCAGAAAAATCGACCGCTGAAGCCCTGAATGTCAGGATACCCCGCTTCCGTTGTGGTCTTGACATCAGGCAGCAGAGAGGAACGCTGTTTATCCGCGTAAACAAGAAGGTCTGTTTTATCCCTAACTGTGGAATATACGGTCAGAACAGGAGAAAACATGGCGTCAATCTGTCCGCCCAGCAAGGCCGAAATACATTTGGGACCACCAGTGGCAAAGGGAACAACATTAACGGGTATACCGGCCTCACGCATGAGTAGGGCCGACGCATGGGCCGGACCCGATCTGTCGGAGGTGCCCACAATGACCGAATTAGGTTTTTCTTTAGCGGCGGCAACCAGCTCTTCCCATGTTTTAAATTTGCTGCCCTTGACAACGGAAAGGATGGTGGGGTCAGTGGCAATCATGCACACGGGAATCAGATCATTCACGGCATAAGCGGCAACGCCGAGATGAACATTGATGGCCTGCTGGGGGTATAAATTAAGGCTCATGGTATAACCGTCGGCAGGCGCCTTGGCCACCTCCGCTGTGCCGATGGCGCTCCCCGCACCGGGTTTGTAGACATAGCTCAAGGGCTGGCCCAGGCATTTGGTCACTACCGGCTCAAGGACACGGGCCATAGTATCCATTCCTCCGCCCGCTCCCCACGGGATCACAAGTTTAACCGGTTTTGCAGGAAATTCATCCGCAATTGCCGGGACAACACTCAGAACAAGCCCAAAAAACGCAGCGGCAATACAGCTCTTCCACAACTTTCTGTTCATACGATCTCCTTAGTATTAAAAATAAGGTGACGAATCGGGTTATAATTTAAGAAGACGCGCGCCGTTATAGTACATGGTATACATACGCGCGTGTTCGGAAAGCGGCAGAGCGGCCCATTCGTCAACACTCTGCTTCAGGCCTCTCATGGGATAGCTGCTGGCGAAAACAATCTTCGACATCAGCACCGAGTTGGCGGCGTCGACAAGATCGCGTGCGTACGGTATATGCGGTATGGTCATATACAGATCAGGGGCCAGATAAACATTAGGACAGGATGCGGCGACGCCGATGGCTTGAGCAATGTGGGGCCATCCGGCATGAGGTATGTAGAACACTGCTCTGGGGAATTTTTTGGCAACAGGCCCCAGCGGTGTCAAATCGCAGTAGCTGAGATCAGGACCGATAAACGCGCTTGCGGCCAATGCCACAAGGCATTCCTTCTGATGGCACAGCTCATAGAAAGGAAGCATCATGGCGTCGTCTGGATGCATGGAAACAAAACCAAGATCAAAGCTTAAACCTGCAAAGCCTTCATTCAACGCCTTTTCCGCCTCTGCCACAGCGTTTTTCCCGGTTGGGTCAAAGGAGGCGAGCGGAATGAAACGCCCCGGATACAGTTCTGTAAGTTCCAACAGGTCTTTGTTATCGTGTTTTGATGTCGGATCATGGTCATTGACCCGTCCCATGATGACTCCCACTCGGATATTGGCTTCATCCATCTCGTGCATGAAGCAATCCATATCCTTCCGATCGGCGGACGGCATATACTTTCTATCATACCCTATCAAAGGTTCTTGAAGCAAATCCTGTCGGGGAAGGATGGTCTGCGGTTTAAAATGGCGCATGCGCGCAATGCTTTTGAAGGGAGGACGGATGCGAAAATCAATGACCATACCTCATTCCTCTTTTAATTAAGTTAAAAAGTTACGATAACAGAATGTGGCATTGCTCCTGTGGCCTGAGCAGACAAGGGAACATTCAAACTGAAAAACGTGCGAAAAAAAACGTTGTCATGCCTGCCCCAGCCTATAACTATCATGATTATCTCTTAAAAAAATTAGGCTCTGTCACAGAAGTGTCGGCCCATCCGCATGGGCCGATCGGGGTGTTACAACACTCGCATATCACTTTTTTCCAACTTAAGGCCGCGCAGAGCGTTCTTGTACATAATCTTCTCACGGATCGTGTCGCTCTTGAAGTATGAGTTGTAGATTTCCACAGATGGTTTCATGGGAATGAAGGGGTAGGCCGAGCCGAACACGATCTGATCCTGAAGGAAGCCGTTGGCGGCGTCCACATAGGGACGGGTGTAGTGCGTATTGATGCCGTACATGTCAGGGCATAGGAACAGGTTTGGATGAGTGAGGGCAACGTGGATGATCTCGTTCACATAGGGAACATGCCCGTGCAGGTCGAAGACCCGCAGGTTCGGAAAGTTCTTCATCATGGCGTCGATATGGCAGACCGGCTGAGAACCATAGATACATCCGCCGGTGAGGAAGAGCGGGATATCGTTGGCTTCCATGTAGTCGAACAAGGGCTGCAGGGACTTGTCATCAATGGGAAGTTCGGGGTTCTGGCTGAAACCGAAAGGCAGCTCGAGGGAAAGCCCGGTGGCGGGGCCGTTTAGCACATACTTCTCGGCATCGGCAATGGCGCGCTGTACATGATAGCCGTTGATGGCGATAGCTCCGAGGAAACGGTCGGGATAACGGGTGACAATGTCTACAACGTCTTCTGCGGGAACAATGGGATCACTCTGGGGTGCAAAACTCCAACGGGCTTCCGCGACGCCAAGGCTGATGCCAGCTTCATCCATTTCCTTGCAGCACAGTTCCATGGAGCGTTGCACGACTGATTCCGGCAAATCGTAGCCGAACATGCAACCATAGGTCGGAAAGATGTCCGTGGTGGATTTGAGGAAGCATTCAGTAATGGGGCGAAGGCGCATGTCAATAATCATGTTGAACTCCTTGTGATATCGGGAAACTAGCCCGGAGGGTTGAAGTTTCGAAGTTACAGGCCGTTACAGGCTCTGATCCCCCCCCCTTGCCTGATTTCTCTCCTCTCTTTTGCAAAATGTATACCAACAAGAGTCGCGTTCCCTTGTGATGCCATTTTTTTAGGCTCTGTCACAGAAGTGTGCTGATACCGTCAAGCAGGCTTGCCGCCCTGATTTCCTGACTGGACAAGGCGTTACCTCAGCCATGACGTGCTGGAAATTGTTTTCCCCAATGCCCTTCCTTTTTCATGATAACTTGCCTGATGAGGAAAAATGCCTGCCGCTTTCTTCATCTGAGGAGAGTGATTATCAACACTCTTCTGTGGCACAGCCTTTTATTATTTGTAATATCAATAAATTAATAAGCTGGGACGAGGTCTGTTTTTTTGCTGACGCGAAGCGTGTATCGTTTATGTTTCAAAATTTTTCCAAGTTGTTTTTTTTTTTTTTCCAAAGCTAGACTTCTGAAAATGCGCGGGCATCATGTGCTCTTTGGGAAAAAACTCTTAAAAGAATCTGGGAAGCATCGTGGCCTTTGGAACAAAACCTTAACATGGTGGGCATAAAGCAGCGCCCGATATGGAGGGAACATATGCCGGAAAAACAGACCTGCCGCGTGGAGCAGTTGCGGGCGGCGCTGGATCATTCCTTTGACGGCGTCTGGATTTATGACGAAAAGCAACGTGTGATATACGTCAACGAAACCGCCGCGAAATACAACAATACTCAGGTTGACGCCGTGCTAGGCCGCACATGGAGCGAACTTCAGGCCCAAGGTACGTTTAAAGGTTCGGCCGCGAGTGTTGCCTTTCAGAAAAAACGTCCATCCACACAGGAACTGCTGAGCAATACGGGGCGCCGTATTCTATGCACGGCCACGCCCATTTTCGACAGCACTGGAAAGGTCTGTCTAGTGGTGACCAACGTACGCGATTTCACCGAACTTTTTGAGCTGACGGAAACTTTGCACGAAAAGAATACCCTGATCCGGAAATACAGGCAGCAGATTGAAAACTTGCGCCAGCAGATAACCCTGCCTTTAGTGGCGAAAAATCAGGAGATGAAAAAACTTGTGGAGACAGCAGTTCACATTGCGAACACGGATGTCTCCGTCCTGTTGCTGGGCGAATCGGGTGTGGGCAAGAACGAGCTGGCGAGGCTCATACATCGCCACAGTTCCCGCAGGGATCGAGAAATGATCATAGCCAACTGCGGGGCCATTCCCGCTACGTTACTCGAGGCCGAGTTTTTCGGCCATGAACGGGGAGCGTTTACCGGAGCGAACTCCGCCAGACCCGGTCTGTTCGAAATGGCCGAGGGCAGCACGCTCATGCTGGATGAAATTGGCGAGCTAGAACTATCCATGCAGGTCAAACTACTGCGGGTATTACAGGAAAAAAGAGTGCGCCGCCTTGGCGGACGGAAGGAAATAGCGGTAGATGTGCGAATTGTGGCCGCGACGAACAGAGATTTACAGGCCATGGTCAGGGAGGGAACGTTTCGTGCGGATCTTTTCTACCGGCTCAACCGCGTGCCCATGCTCATTCCCCCTCTACGTGAACGCCCGACGGATCTCGGGCAACTTATTGCGTTGCTACTCAATCGCTACAACCAGAACTACAAGCGCCACACGATGCTTGCCACGGACACGCTACATGCCCTAGAAACATACTCTTGGCCAGGCAATATCAGGGAACTGGACAATCTCATGGAAAGGTTGGTGCTCTTGACGCACGGCGACATAATCACGCTCGATCAGCTCCCCCGCTATATACAAAACGAAAGGGAGCCGAAGGATGAGGGCTTACCGGCCGAACAGTCTCTGCGTCTAGCCGTGGAACAGACGGAAAGACGCATTTTAGCCGCCGCGCGCCGCAAGTTCGGCAATACCCGCGACATGGCAGCGCACCTCGGGTGCAGTCATGTGACCATAGCACGCAAGCTCAGGCTTTACGGGTTGTCATAAGCTTCAGAGGGTTCCTCCTCTGTGTGATGAGAGCCTTCTTCATACAAGAGAGAATCCGAAGCAAAATGGATTCTCTCTTTTTATAGTAATCCTACGCCGTACAATACTGTGTTTTCCCATCCCGCTTTTTACCGGGTAACTTTCAGGGTATCAAAAGTATTTTTAAAATTTTTATTCTATTATTTCAATAAAATACACCACAAAACAAGTGTCAACTACAAGTTGAAAAGCCGCTTCGCCAAGTTTCAGAACGTGCCGGAACTGCTGTCCATGTATCGGACTTTTGCCGATGTGGTGACAAAAGCCGATCTTGATGTACAGGCAAAACAGGCCGGGGAACGACCTCTGACGCCTCCGATTGAGGGAGGCAAGCCTTATAATGATGTGGTGGAACGCTCCCCGGCTCAGGCTGCGTATATGGACAAGATCATCCAGCGCATGGAGAATCTTCCTCCAGACCCGCGCATCGACAATCCGCTCAAGATCACCAATGACGCCCGCAAGGCCGGTCTGGATTTCCGGCTTATAGAGCCGGCTGCCGATGATTTTGAAGGGTCAAAGCTCAATACGGCAGTCGAGCGGATATACGACATCTGGCGCGATACCTCCACCGACAAGGGAACGCAGCTTGTCTTCTGCGACCTGTCCACGCCCAAGGGCGGCAAGGGGGCCATGCCCAAAGCCGCCGATTTGTCGGAGCCGGGAACTGAAACCTCTGATGACGCGGAAGATTCCGAGCGGATGGAAGCGGATGACGACAGCGGCGAAGATCCGACCGTGGCCTCGGACATGGATGCCGTCATCGCGCTCTCGTCCGGCAATTTCTCCGTGTATGACGATATGCGGAAAAAGCTGATGGAACGCGGGATTCCCGCCGAGGAAATCGCCTTTATCCATGATGCCAACACGGATATACGAAAAGCAAAACTGTTCAGTGATATGAACGCCGGACGCGTTCGTATCCTGCTCGGCTCAACCGCAAAGATGGGCGCGGGCATGAATGTGCAGAAACGTCTTGTGGCCGCGCATCATCTGGATGCGCCGTGGCGACCGTCTGATCTGGAGCAACGCAATGGACGCATTATCCGTCAGGGGAATATGTTCTACGAGCGCGATCCCGATACATTCTCTGTACAGATATACACTTACGCCACAAAACAGACGTATGACGCACGGATGTGGCACAATATTTAGGTATCCGTGAATCCAATAAAATCCAAATTATATTGATTTTACAGGAAAAATCTTTGATTAGTGTGCAACAAAGTCCAATGAAGTCACCTTACATCGTTAAAGTTTGCGGGTATAAAAGAGGGTATCGCGGCCACGATACCAAGAATTACAGAGAGAATACCCACACGCGGAAATGCCTTGGTATAACGATTTGAAATATCAGGAAAAAATTATTTCCGCAAAAACTCGCAAACGGAGAAATAGCATGTTGACGGATACCTT
Source organism: uncultured Mailhella sp. (assembly GCA_910579055.1). Classification (GTDB taxonomy): domain Bacteria; phylum Desulfobacterota; class Desulfovibrionia; order Desulfovibrionales; family Desulfovibrionaceae; genus Mailhella. The sequence continues at coordinate 7,025 of CAJTSU010000171.1, forward strand.
TCTCAGAAATGTGAAACCAGCCGACCGACCGAAGAAGTACGGCGATAGTGGTGGCCTGTTCATCTATGTGAGCGTGACCGGAAGCAGACTCTGGAGGATGGCATATCGGTTTGACGGTAAGAGCAAGCTGCTCAGTTTCGGCGAATACCCCACGGTATCACTCAAGGAAGCCAGAGAACGGCGCGACGAAGCCAAAAAACTGCTTGCCAGAGACATCGACCCCGGACAGCATAAAAAAGAACTTCGGGCAGCACGGATTGCCGAGGAGGCCAATAATTTCAAGGCCATTGCGCTTGAATGGTATGAAACACAGACCACCCAGAATACTCCAGCTCATCGCCGCAGACTCATCTATAACTTTAAAAAATACATCTTTCCGGCCTTGGGAAAAAAGCCAATATCCACCATTGAAGCACAAGATTTGCTGGCTCTAGTGTTGCGTCCCTTAATTTCGTCGATATTTAAGCGACCAAGGGCTTACCGGT
>CAJTSU010000172.1 GCA_910579055.1 uncultured Mailhella sp.
GTGGACATATACCGGTAAGCCCTTGGTCGCTTAAATATCGACGAAATTAAGGGACGCAACACTAGCCTCGTGCGCCCGGCTGGCACACTCCATGCCAACTGGATAAGCTGGCTTGACGACGACCAGAGCGGAACTCTTTCCCTCTGATTGAGGGGCATCTATGACCCCTCTGGAACTGCTTGAAGAAGTAAAAGGCCGTTTCGTGGTGCTGTATCACAACAATGATGCGGCACTGCGACGCCTTTTGCAACAAGCCCTTGGCAAATATCAGGACAAGGCGGGCGTTCTCCTCCAGACCAGATACCCTGCGGGAACGACAGAGGCGGAATTCCCGGAGCTTTACCTTACGATTGCCGGATGCCATGACGAAATGCTTCGTCATGTCCCGGTTTTCGTGGACGATATAAAGGGAAGGCTCGTGTTTTCCCCGGAAACTTCCTCTGGGCCCCTGACGCTCTATTGGCTTGCCCGGCTCCGTGACTGGCCGGATGACCGTCCACTTCCCTACGGCTGTGTCGGGCTTGTGGGCGACTACCTCGAAGCGCTTATCGACATCCCGAACACTTCGCGCACCCGTGACGCCTATCACGGTATGGACGGCCCTATTCCAGACCTGCCCTCCATGCAGGAACTGCGGGCTCGGTTGACCGAGCTTGAGCAGCAGATGGAAGAGTGCCGCGCCATTTTGCCGGTGAGTCTGGTCATTTGCTGATGGAGGAACCGTGGCGGAAGACTTTAACAAGCTGCGGATGCTGTCTCGAAAGTTGGTAGCTACAGATTTTCAAAAGGACTGGCTCTTTCGGCTCGAAGTTGAGGGGGAGCCTGCCGAGCTTGATTTATACGTCAAGGACATTGCCTACAATCCGCTCGAAGTCACAACGGATGAAGAAAACTATGGCGGCGTCACCATGTCGTGGCCAACGGGGCGTGTGCCGGTAAAAATCACCGCCACCATGCGAGACAATACGGATCGCAGGATCAGCGCGTTTATCTGCGAATGGTGCGAAAAAGCCGTACATGCTGATGGAACTGTGGGCTTGCCTTATGGGCCCGATGGGTATGTCCGCAAAGTCCGGGTGTACGAACAGCGTGAGGACGGTTCGGAGGTGCTGGCCGGAGAGTGGGAAATGTACGCCACCACACCGGGAGAAACGAGCCGATCCCGCGAGAACGGCGCTTATAAAGAATTTCCCGTAGCCTTTGTCCAGTTCAGTACGGCAACAAGCCCAATCCAATTCTTGTGAGGTAGTTATGCCCTCGTATCTTCCTGACTTTTGCCTTCCTTCTGACCCTGCAAAGAGCGTCCGCCTCGCCGAAGCGACAGTGGCTGACGCTATTGATTTCTCCGAGGTTGACCCGCTCTGTGAAGAAGAGGTCACCACGCTTTTCCTGGAGAGGCTTCAGGCAAAGGAAAAATACACTGACCCCAAAAACTGGACGGTCGAGGACAGGCGTTATGCGCTCTTCATGTACCACCTTCACACAACGCAGTTCGCTGATCTTCCCCTTACCTATGCCTGCCAGCCGTGTTCGGAGGCGGCGGGACATGAAGTGACACATACCGTGTCCGTCAAGCTGGCGGCCATGGCCGAAGAATACACCCCCATTGCCGGCAAGCCTCTGCGGGACGTGGTGCATGAGGGGCACGCCGTCATCGTTCATCCCCTGCTGGGCGTGGATGCGGAAATCATCGAGAAAACCCGCATGGGCATCATAGCTTTGGAGCAGGAAAAGAACACCATCGCCAGAAAGGAACGCAGCCAGCTTGCACTGCTCCGCATCCTTTCCTGCATCGACATCCCGGCCTTGGAAGGCGAAACAGAGCAGGAACGCCGAAAGCCGGTCGAGAAATTCATTCTTGGCATGTCAACCACCGAGTTCCAAGGTTTCAGTACCAAGGTGATGAACGCCCTTGCCGAAATGCGGCATGGCTTGCGCTCTGTCTTCAAAGAGGGGCGAATCCTGCTCGAAACGCCGCCGGTGCGCTGCCCGGAAGGCAAGGACAAGGAGGGGCCGGGCATCCGGCTTCAATTTCCCTTTCGGGCTTTCGACTGCATTCCGCGGGTATAGCCCCCGTGCATGGGATACCATACTGAGCAATCTATGCCTGAATGACGGCCAAAGTCTTGGCAGTCTGCTTGCGTGTCCGACGCGCCGGGTGCTCGCTCTCCATGAAAGTGCAATAAGACGCCACAAGGCCATCAAAAACGCCACGAGGAACCGCAAGGGTGGCCGGAGGTGACGATGAGCGAAGACAAAAGGCTGCCTTTCCAAGATACGCCGGAACTGAATCAGGAACAGGATGACGCCCGGGGGGAACAGTTTTGGGAGCATATCGCGGAACTCCTTGAGCAAATCGAGGAGAATACTCGTGGCGGCGCTGACCGGGGGACGCCGACAGCAGCGGCGGCCACGCCCGCACGTCCGAAGGAAGAAACGGGGGCAGGGAAAAAGGACGCCAGAGGGCAGGGCGCTGCACAAGGCAATGCGGCAGTCCGAACGACTGCCCGCACGGCTTCCGCTGAACGCCGCCCATCCCGCAGCATTATCCCCCCGCCGTCTGCTCCTCAAGAAAAGTCTGCTTCCGGCGGCGCTGGTGGACACTCCACAGCCAAGGCTCCAATCCCTGCCGGAAAACGGACAGGGAAAAGCCAAGGCGACGGACTTGGGGATGAATCTGGCCCGCACTCTGCGTCGAAGCAAAAAGGACCCGGCGCCAACCTCCATACCCCTACCAAAAGTCAGGAAGCCCTCGCGCAAAGACGCGAAGAAGCGATTGCCCAGAAGCAATCCAAGAGCATCCTGGGGGCATTGAAAGAAAATCTCGCGTCATGGGATGGTTCCGTTGCTTCCCCCGACAAGTCTGACATGCAGGATGCGGCAGGGTTGGCCGCAGGCGGACCGCTCTGGTCGGCATTCAAGGAACTCAAAGAGGCTATCCCGGAAAAAGATGGGGCGGATGACAGTCTTGCGGGCATTCTGAAAAAGACCATCGCGCAAAAAACAGGCGTCACTGCCGCAAGGGAGCGGATAGACCAGGCCGCACAGACCGCACGGGCCAAGGTGGTGACGTGGGCCGGAGGCAGAATTGACGCGCCGAAACGGGGAAACCGCGACAAGCAGGGCCGTTTCATCAAGGGAGCAGGCAAGGAAGCCAAAATTGCGGAAAAAACTCTGGCCCTGGCCTCGCAGGAAGCGCGGGAAGGCAAAAAACGCCATGATGAACTGGTAGAGGCTGTCAAGGCAGGGTCGCGGCATGAGGGGGGCGGCATCTTTGGGGAGGACGGTCTTGTTGACCGCATGGGCCGCAGGCGTGGCGCGCGGAAAACAGGCACGTCAACGCCAGGCAGAGCGCCGAGAAGGAGAGGAAAGTTCGGATTCCTTGCCGGAGCAGGCGCGACGCTGTTGGGAGGCGCGGCGGCTTTCTCCGGTGATCCCGTAAGTTCCGCCGTTGATATTGGCAGTGCGGCATTGTCCGCGCCCGGTGCCGGGAAGGCCGCAGGCGCAGCAGGCAAGGCCTTGGGGCTTGGCGCAAAAGGAGCCTTGGGGGCCGCGAAAGCAATTCCTGTTGCGGGGCAAGTTCTCGCCGCGGGCATGGCGCTTTATGACGGCGTTTCCGGGTGGAATGACGCCGACATGCACCGGGAGGCGTTCGGTCTTGAAGATGGGCAGGAGGCATCCACTGGGCAGAAGGCGAGCGCGGCGGCGGCCAATATCCTCGACATGGGAGGCCTGCTCACCGGGGCGGCCGGGCTGCTCGGTTTCGAGGTTTCCACGTCTGATATTGCCAAGGGCATTTTTGACTTTGGCGATTCCATCGGTTCCGCCGTGTCCCATGCGTGGGGCGGCGTGACCTCGCTCTTCTCTTCGGACGGGCAGGAAGGTGACTCGGAAGGGCTTTTTGGCAAGCTCACCGAGGCTATTTCCGAACTCACGGACACGATTGATGATGACATCAGGGAGCAAGAAAAGCCGGGCATCATTGCCGCAACGAGCGGGTTCTTCTCCCGCTTCTTCGGTGGTGATGACAGCCGGAGCCGCAGTAGCGGGGGCGGCCGGAGCACGCGCTTGGACACAGGGGCAACCAGACGGGCGCAAGCCATCATGGGCAAGGAGCTTGGCGCGCTGTCCGCGCAGTACGAAAGCGGCGTTCACGGCAGTGATGCTGTAGGCTATGACCGCACCGGCGGCACGTCATACGGGAAATATCAAATCGCATCCAATACCGGCACGATGGACGCCTTTCTCCGCTGGGCCGACCGGAACGGAGGAGAAAACGGAAAAGAAGTCGCAGCCAGAATGCGCTCCGCCGGCCCATTGAACACGGGGAGCAAATCAGGCGCGGCTGTGGACGCATGGCGCAGCCTTGAGCGGGAAGGCAAACTCGGAACCCAGGAACACGACTTCATCAAGGCGACCCACTTCGATCCCGCCTTTGCCGGTATTCAGAGCGAAGAACTGCGGAAACGTGTCGAAGGGTCCAAGGCATTGCAGGACGTTCTGTGGTCCACGTCCGTCCAGCATGGGGCGGGCGGCGCAGCAAAATTGCTCAACCGAAACTTCAGGCAGGGCATGAGTGATGAAGATTTTATCAATGCCCTGTACGCGGATCGGGCGACGCAATTCAGCTCTTCAACCGCCCAAATTCAGAACTCGGCTCGCAACCGTTTTGCTGATGAACGCCAGGTTGCTCTGGCAATGTTGCAAAAGGAACGGCGTGGCGTTGCTCAAACGCCCCAATCAGCCGTAGAGGCTACATCACAGGCCTTGCGGCTTGGAACGCAAGAGGCCGTCGACCGGGGTGTGCGTTACAGTTTCGGAAGTAAAAATTCTGCGTCTGGCGGAATTGATTGCTCCGGATGGGTGGCAGAAAATACCCGAAACATGATGGAGGCGGTGAACGCCGAAAGCGGCAAGCCAATCTACGGAAAAGAAGCGCAGGCTGTTTTGCGAAAAGGGGCCAATGGCGGTGCAGCGGGCCTGATTCAGACAGTCAGCCAGGCGACAGGCGAACTTTTGTCCAATGATGCCCTTGCGCCGGACAAAGTGCGCGAAGGCATGATGATTGGCATGGATACAGGCGACAAGGGATGGGATCGGGGCCGTTTCGGCGGCATAGACCATATCGTCCAGACTTACAGAGATGCCGAGACTGGGCGAATGATGGTTTCGGAATCCAGCCGTGGACAAGGTGTCAAAATCACGGATTATGAGGAATGGTACGCAAAATGGAATAAACGCGGGGCAAAACTTTACGGCGCTGACGTTACAAGGTTGGCCGATGCCAGCCAATTCCAGCCCTCGACAGAAACAGTCGTCGCGGATGCGAACCGAACAGGCGCAGAAACACGGGAAGCGGTTCCAGTGGAAAAGGAACAGACGCTTGTGGCCTCTGCCTCCCCTGCCGTCGCCGCGCCGCCGGAAGTGCAGACCGTAGCGGTGCAGGAAGTGCAGCCGCAGGCGCCGCAACGGTATCCGGAGCCGGAACCCATTCGACCCGAACCTTCCGCCGCGCCGCAACAAATTGATTTTTCGCAGGTTGTAGCGCTGCTCACGCAACTTGTGGACGTAACCAGGCAAAACGCAACAGGCAAGGAACGGGATACAGAAGGCGCGAACTCTCCAAATATCCCGATGGACTACGATGACCCGTTCTGTCTGGCGCTCGCCCACGATAGGGCATGACCATGATTGAAGCACAGCGAATGCTCAAATCCTCACCAGGGGACGATGTTGAGCGATTTTCCGATGGTGATGCCATGGGCGAACGCATCAGGGAATGGCTTGATACCCCTGAAGGGACAATGGCGCACCATCCTGCATGGGGGCATAACCTCACCCCATTCAAGCATGACCCGCTCAGCAAGGGCGGCGACCTTGACGTGCTGATGGAAATGGCAATCGCGCGGAAACTGCCCATAGATGTGGAAAACATCATACTGAAGGGCGTGAATGTCGTTGTGATGGACATTGACTTGTGTCGTATTGAAATTCTGCACCAATTCGGGTTCCAGGCAGAGGAAATCCGCCTGTAGGGGAAAATGCCATGATTTTGAGCGAACAGGTTGCAAACAAACTGAAGATACTCCTGTCTTCCCTGCCCTCGTGGAAGAATCTGACAAATTCACAATTCGTGCAGCACCTTGCCATTTTCATGGGATGGACAGTCGAAGACGCAAACTTCAAAATTGAACGCGCACGTCAAGAGGCTTTCATCGGAACAGCCCTGAACCGTTCAAGCCTTGTCGCCCACGCCGAAGACCGAGAATACCTCCCCCGCAAGCCCAAGCCCAGCGAAGGGACGATTCTTTTCACCAATACAGGGCCGCGCCCCATTCTGCTCAAGAGGGGGCGGGAGTTCGTGTCCGACGCACAGCTTCCCTATACGCTCGGCCTCAAACTGCTTATCCCGGCGCAGAGCAAAGTGACCGCCCCCGTAACGCAGTATGGAAAAACCTCAATCATTCATACCGTAAGCGAAGAAAAACCGTTCTATGAGATTCTCATCAACAAGGAACTGACCCCGAAAGTGATGGCGCTCGAAGTGTGGGTTGATAGCGGAGATGGGTTCCGGAAATGGGAGTACAGCCGCCTCTTGACGAACGCATATCGGGATTCTCTTGTCTGGGACGAGTTCTATCATGTGAGTGATCAGATAGGCATCAGGTTCGGCAATGGCACCTTTGGTAAAATTCCGTCACAAGGCGCACAAGTACGAATAGACATCCAATACACGGACGGAGATACGCTTCTGCAGGAACGTCAATACCTTTACCCTCTTGAAGAGATTGTTGACATTGCGGGGGTTCCCGCATCACTCAATATCGAGGTGGCGACAACGATTCAAAACGGACAGGCGCAGGAATCTACTGAGGAAATGCGCCGTAATCTGCATTATTGGTCCGTGTATAATGAACGGCTTGTCTGGGACAACGACTACGCATATTTCATCCGGCGTCGGTTCCCGGAAGTCGTCTTTGTGCGGGCCTGGGGTGAAGAGGAGGCCGAGCGCCTTTGGGGACCGAAACTCGAACATATCAACAAGATTTGGATATGCGCCTATGCGCCACGCGAAGGCATTGTTCAGGACGTGATGAACGCCATTGCGGAAGTCCCGATGCTGTGCCGCAACTTTCAGTGGTACAACCCGGAGCATGTATCCTTCACACTGAAGCTCACAGCGCGAGTCTTGTCGGACAAGGTGCTTTCGGAGGTTGATGAAGACGTTCGCGCGGCCCTCATGCGGGCATATGGCCGTGATTCCCTGTATCAGCGCGACAAGGTGCTTATCTCCGAAATCTACGAGTGCATCCAGTCCACAGGGCATTTTGAGAAGGAAACCGGAGCATGGTTTGAGGCTGTCCCGGAAGGGAATTTTGAGGCGAACCTGATTTACCAGATGGTGAGTCTCGACCTTGAGAACTCGCAAATCCAAATCGCGCATCTCACCTACTGATCTTCCAAATTTTTACTAAACAATGTTTAGCAAAACTGGTACACTG
>CAJTSU010000173.1 GCA_910579055.1 uncultured Mailhella sp.
CCCCCTCCATGCCGCATTACCATGCGGCGGGGGGTCGTCGCTCCATAGCTCGCTAACGCTCGCGCCTCCGGCGGTCAAGGTTAGTCTCAACACCACGCTTCCATAAAACGAACGTATTATACTTGAGCTGTTTCAAAGGCAAAAGCAAGAAGAACTGCGCTGAGCCGGGATGCCCCGTCATTCCTTGTCATCCGTTCCGGAAAAATCGAAGACTCTGGCCAGTTCCTCACGCGGCACATCGAATACCGTATCATGCGGCTTCAGTTCCTCCGTGCGCATGAATGCGGGCACATCGTCTTCTGCTTCGGCAATCCCGGCCAAGACATTAAAACGACGCTCACGCAGCAGGCATTCCGCTCCCATAGCCATAACGCGCTCGGGCGTCCACTCCCCGCCGTACAGGCCGGCAAGCATTTCCCCCAGCAACCCGAAAACTTCGGGATCAGCAGCGGGCATTCCCGCAAAAATACACATCCCCAAGCTGTCGAACAGCGCCATGACCTGCTGGGAGCCGCGCGAGGCTTCCACCTGCCCTGAGGAAGCCAGCGGATCGAGCCCCGGCATACCGATAGTATTGCCCGCCGTGTGGTCCGCGCCCATGGGCGAAGTGGCGCAGGTCACCCCCGTGCCCTTGAGCGCGCGCGGGTCATACCCGGCCAGGGCCTGCCGCTTGACCACAGGAATCCGCGTCACTCCAAGGCTTTTTCCGAAGCGTTCCGTTCCTTGCCCCAGTTCTCTTCCCAGCGGCGTACCTGCCGCCATCTGCCGGATAAGCTCCAGCACTCCGGCACTGTCGCCGTAGGACAGCAGACCGGCTTCAGCAGCCACACCGATGGTCGCGCCCGTTTCCATGGTATCCAGCCCGGCGTCGTCGCACTGGCGGTCAATAAGCGCCACTACATCAATATCATCAATGCAAAGATTGGAGCCGTTCAGGGCAATGGTTTCATACTCCATGCCGGAAGTCAGGTACTTGCCGTCCGGCCCGTTGTATACGTTGGAACAGGCAATCGGACATCCCGCCTGGCAGGCATGGGTCATATTTCCCTGCCGTTCCGCCTGCAAGTCCGCCATGTGTTCACCTGAAAGCGCCGCCGCGCCCTCAAAGCTGCCTGCAGTGTAGTTGCGGGTGGGAATTGCGCCCATTTCATTCACAGCCCCCACCAGCGCGGCAGTCCCGAACCTGGTTAGCACGTTTCCTGTCATCGGGTGAGCCTTCAGGGCCTGAACATATGCCTTGCTTGCCGCCCTGAACCGGGGAGCATCCACGAACGATGGCTTCACACCGCCCTCCAGCAGCACCACGGCTTTCAGGCCGCGCGCCCCCATGACGCCCCCAAGCCCTCCGCGCGCCGCCGCGCGGGCGGGACGCCCTTCCCGATCCGTAACCTGTATGGAAGAATTCAGATAGCGCCGTTCTCCGGCCGGGCCTATGCATATAATCGACACCCCGGCCCCGTATCGGGCGCGCAGCCTGTCACAGGCATCATAGGTTCCCCGCAGCGCCAGCTCGGAAGCTTCCTCCAGGCGGGCGCCTTCCGGGCCGACCACAAGCACTTTCAGTTCACGGGAAACTCCGGACACAACAATCCCGCGCAATCCGAGCCTGGCCAGGGCCAGACCTGCCGTGCCTCCCGCGTTGGACTCCTTGATCGTTCCCGTCAGCGGGCTTTTTCCTCCGACGGAAAGGCGGCCTGAACTTGCGGCCAGAGTTCCGGCCATCAAACCATTGCAGATGATGAGCATGTTGTCCGGCCCTTCCGGATCGCACGCCGGCTCCAGCTCAGCCGACAGCAGGGCCGAAACCAGCCCGCGCCCCCCAAGCAGGGCATAATGCTCGTCAACGTCCTCACTCTGTATCCGTTCCGTTCCCATATCCACGCGAAGCAGCTTCATTTTTGTTCTCCCCGACTTGCTGTGCGTTCCACACGCTTCCTCTGTTTCAGTCGATGCACTCTTTCTGCAAGCATCATGCCGGTATTTGTTTTATCAATTAAACAAGCTGGTTAAAAGCGATTCGCCCATGCCGCCTTCAAAGCTGAATAATTTTAATATAAACAAAAACAGCATGTTGCATCTTTACGAGCATACGACATGTCCTGTACATGTACGGACACAAGAGAACACGCTTTTCCATCATACCCACGACACCGGAGCCTGCCCGTGAAGGATTCAAGCTATCTCAAAATGGTCGCCGAGGAATGGCGGCTTTTCCGCGACGGAATTCCTCTTGGCCCCACCCCCACCGTGCGCAGGCTGATCCTCGACTCCTGGAAACGCAGCCGCGACGCCCTGGGGGCCAGAGATCCCATCGCTGGCGTCCTCCCCCTGCGCGGAGAGGAACTGACGCGCAAACTGGATGAAAACCGTGAGCTCATTACCGGAGCCGGGCCGGTCATGGAACAATACCGCGCGCTGCTCCAGTCCAGCAACAGCGTTTTCCTCCTGGCCTCCTCGGACGGCATCATCCTGTATCGCCATGGAGCGCCGGGCATTATTGCCCGCATGGAACATCTTGACGTCGGGGTTGTCGCCACGGAAGACAGAGAAGGAACCAACGGCATCAGCCTGTGCATCATGGAGAAGTGTCCGGTGGAAGTTTTCGGCCCTGAGCACTATAACGCGAAGGATCACAACTGGTGCTGCGTTTCCGCGCCGCTGCGCAGTGGAAACGGCTTTTTCGTCGGCGTGCTCACGGTCATTCTGCCGCTTGAGGAGTTTCATTCACACACCACCGGCATGCTTGTCGCCGCCGCCAACAATATCAATGCCCGGCACCAAGTGCGCGATCTGCTGGATGATCAGCAGGCGCTCTTTGAGCTTTGCGGAGGCGGCGTCCTGCTTCTTGACCCGCAGGGCGGCGTAAAATCGACTGACGCTCAGGCCAGAGCGCTGCTGGGGCTGCCTTCTCCCCCCCGCCAGGCCGGAGATATCCGCGATGTCGTCCGGGGCGGGGAACCGTTTCTCTCTCTTTTGAAAAAGCGGAGGGATGTTCTTCCCCGCGAGTTCACGCTGGAGCTGGAAACAGGAAGACAGCAATGCGAAATCTCGGCAAGGGTGACGCCTGGAGGGTCAATGGCCGTCCGACTTTCCCCTCCCGGCGAGACGCGCAGACGCGTAGCGCAAAACGAGGAACGAACGGGCGTCCGGTATGGATTTGAAGACATTGCCGGCGCTTCACCGGCGTTGCGCCGCAGCCGGGAACTTGCCCGCATCGCCGCGCGGGAGGACGTGAACGTGCTGCTGCTCGGCGAAAGCGGAACGGGCAAAGAACTGTTCGCCCATGCCATTCATGGCGCGGGCCCCCGCAGAAGACGCCCTTTCATCATTCTCAACTGTGGGGCGATTCCGCGCGAACTGGTGCAGAGCGAGCTGTTCGGCTACGCGGCGGGAGCGTTCACCGGAGCAGCAAGGGAAGGACGCTCCGGCAGATTTGAACAGGCCGACGGAGGCACGCTTTTTCTTGATGAAATAGGAGAAATGCCGCTGGACGCCCAGGTAAGCCTGCTGCGGCTCATCCAGAACGGCGAAGTCAGCCGCATAGGCGGCCGCACTTCCCTGCGCGCCGACGTGCGCATTATTGCCGCGTCAAACCGGGATCTCCGTCAGGCCGTCAGAGAGGGAAGTTTCCGCGAGGATCTCTTTCATCGTCTGAATGTCTTTCCCATACATATTCCGCCCCTGCGGGAACGGAATGAAGATATAGCGATTCTGGCGCGTCATTTCCTCAAAGCCCGGCCCGGAAACCGCCGTGCGGAAAAATTTTCTCCATCGGCCCTGACCCTGCTGAAACGCCACTGCTGGCCCGGCAATGTCCGGGAACTGGAGAACATCGTCCTTCGGGCGGCGCTGCTGGCGTCTTCTCCGGTAATCGAACCGGCCGTCATTTCCGCCTGTCTGGAAGATTCTCTTTCTCCGCCCGCCTCTTGCGCCGTTCAGAGCGAACACGCTGTTTTCTCCGCCATTACGCGGGAAAGTGCGGATGCCGGACGGCATCACCTGAGTGAACTTCTTGCCCGTCATCAAGGCAATGTCCGGGCCGCAGCAGATGCGATCGGCGTGTCCCGCAGCACACTGTACGGCAGGCTTGCCCGTTGCGGTCTGAACCCTGCCGCATTTCGCCCGCGCTGAAAACGGAACAGCTTTTGCCCCGGCCCGCCTGCCGCCCCGTTTCCCGCCGGCTCTTGACAACCCCGCGGGAAACGGGAGAAAACGCGCCGACACACAGCCATGGAGCTTTGCATGATGGAGCGATGTGAACCTCTCACCCATATTTTTGACTGTATTCACCACTTCTGGGAGCATCCCCGCACCCAGAAGATTCTGGCCGTCCTGATCTTTCTGACCTACCTGCTGGCGCTGGCGGGCATCGAAGCCAACCGGGAAGGCCTGCTGCCGGAATGGATGGCCCGCCTGGCCCCCACCAGTCATTTTCAGGCAATTCAGCTCGCCTTCACCCTGATTCTCTGCATGGAACTGATGGAGCTTATCCTCAGCATTTCCGGTTCTCTCTCCAAATCTCTGGGCAAGCAGTTTGAGGTCATGGCCCTTATTCTGCTGCGCGACGCCTTCAAGCAGCTTTCCCATCTGCCCGAACCCGTCAGCATTACAGACCCGCAGCCGCTTCTGCTTATCGCGTCCTCGGGCACGGGCGCGCTGGTCATCTTTATCTGTCTCGGCTTTTATCACAGACTACGCACCCACCAGAACTACATCAGCGATCCTCTGGAGCAGATGCGCTATGTCATGAGCAAAAAACTCATGGCGCTGGGTCTGGTGCTGCTCTTCACGGGCATTGCCCTGCGTGATGCCGTCATTTTCTTTCACTCCGGAGAAGACAGCGCCTTTTTTGAAACCATCTATACCGTGCTCATTTTCGCGGATATCGCGCTGGTGCTCATTTCCCAGAGATTCATGCCCAGCTTTCATGCCGTCTTCCGCAATTCCGCCTTCGTCATCGGCACGCTGCTCATGCGGCTTTCCCTTTCCACGCCCTGGCCGTGGAACTTCGCCGCCAGCATCTTTGCCGCCCTGTATGTGCTTGGCGTCACCTGGGCCACGACCTGTTTCGGCTCACCCCATATGAAACGCCGCAATCCCCGCGCGTAAGCGTCTGCCATAAGCAGCCCTGCCGCCTGCGCCATGACGTCTTGACTTGCCGCCCCCCGGACTTAACTCATGACATGCTCGGGACGCGGCGGAATTCTCCTCCGCGTCCCGCGGTTATTTCCCTTCCAAGGAGTGAAGTCATGGCGGAAGCCCATACCAGAGAATTCCGCGCGGAAACGCGGAAAGTTTTGAATATTCTTACGCATTCCCTGTACACCAACCGGGAGATCTTTCTGCGGGAGCTCTTGTCCAACGCTTCGGACGCGCTGGAAAAAGTGCGCTTCATGCAAAGCAAGGGCGAAAGCCTGCGCGACGCCGACCTGCCGTTGGAAATCCGCATCACGCTGGACAAGGAAAACAAAATCCTGTCCGTGGCTGATACCGGCATAGGCATGACGGAAGAAGAAATGATTGAGAACCTGGGCACCATTGCCAAATCAGGTTCCGAGCAATTCCTGAAAGACAGGGAAAAAGACGCGCCGCAGTCCGAAGGTTCGGCCGAAAGCACAGAGGAAGCCGACAAGGCTGAACCGAATGCGGAAGCGACAAACGTTGAAGAGGAAGACCGTCTTGCTCCGGACGATGCTCCCCGCTCCGACGCATCGCAGATCATCGGCCGTTTCGGCGTGGGCTTTTATTCGGTCTTCATGGTTGCGGACAAGGTGGAAGTGACCTCGGTATCCGCGCAGGGTGACGGCGCAGCCCATGTCTGGACTTCAAACGGCAGCGGAACCTTTACCATTCGCGAGCTTTCCGGCGACGAGGCCAAAGACCTCAAGCGCGGCACCACAGTGAAAGCCTGGCTTAAGGAGGACGCCTCCGACTTTCTGGAAAAATTCCGTATTGAATCAGTGATCCGGCGGCATTCCAATTTCCTGCCCTTCCCCATTCTGGTTGACGGTGAACGTTTCAACACCACTCCGGCGCTGTGGCGGGAGCCGAAATTCTCCATAAAAAAAGAACAGTACGACGACTTTTACCGCTATCTGACCTACGACTCCAAAGCGTCGCTGGATGTCATTCATCTTTCCGTGGACGCGCCGGTGCAGTTCACCACGCTGATTTTCATTCCGGACAGCGAACAGGATCTGTTCCGCGAGCAGCGGGACGAATGGGGGCTGGATCTGTATGTACGGCGCGTGCTCATCGCCAAGGACAATCATGACCTCATTCCCAACTACCTTGCCTTCCTCAAGGGTGTGGTGGACACAGAAGACCTGCCCCTGAACATCTCCCGCGAAACGTTGCAGGAAAACGTGGTACTGCGCAAGATTTCGCAGACCATTGTACGGCAGGTGTTGAGTCATCTGGAACGCATGGCGAAGAATGACAAGGAAAAGTATGCCGCGTTCTGGAAGCTGCACGGCAAATACTTCAAATTCGCCTTCAACGACTTTGTCTACCGTGACCGGGTAGCGCCGCTCATGCGCTTCGCCACCACCTGGACGCCCGAAGGCGGAGCGCAGGGCAAAGACGCCGAACTGACCAGTTTTGACGAATACCTGAGCCGCATGAAAGCGGATCAGAAGCATATCTGGTACATCGCCGCGCCCTCGCGGGAAGCCGCCCTGCTCAACCCGCACTTTGAGCGTTTCCGCCGCAAGGGCATCGAGGCGCTGATCCTTACCGACGCCGTGGATGAATTCGCGCTGGAAGGTCTGGGCAAATACAGGGATCACGAGTTCAAGACCGTGGAACAGGCGGCTGCCGCCGATCTTGACGCCTTCCCCGATGTGGAGGACGCCGCACCCGCGGCTGCGCCCCTGGAAGAGGAAGACAAGGCAAGCTTTGACAAGCTGGTGGAACGCATGAAGGCCATTCTCGGCGATCAGGTCAAGGGCGTGCGCGTGTCCGACCGCCTGGCGGGCAGCCCCGCGTTGCTGGCTTCCGAGGACGGCGTGAGTTCTTCCATGGAAAAATTCATGCGCGTCATGCAAAAAGACGACAGCATTCCGAAAAAGATTCTGGAACTGAATCCGGATCATCCTCTGCTGCGCGCTCTGCTCCGCATCTACAAAGCCGATCCCGAAAACGGGCTGGTGGAAAACATTACCCGCAACCTTTTTGACAACACCCTGCTGCTCGACGGCTACCTCAATGACCCCTACGCCATGGCCGAACGCAGCCTGAAGCTTATGGGCGAGGCCGCAGGCTGGTACGCCGATTTGCGGAAGCTGTAAAAATACACGTCTCGCGCAACGCCATCAACACGATTCTGCAACAGAGCGTAAAAGTAGGCTCTGTTGCAGAACCGTGTTGATGGCGTTGCGCGTA
>CAJTSU010000174.1 GCA_910579055.1 uncultured Mailhella sp.
CGTAAGATTGCCTCCGCTGGGAATCCCCCGACTTTAGGCGGCGGAGGATGTCAAGAAATCGAGCCATAGCCTGTTCGGGCGGACGCGGATTTTCCGGCAGCGGACGAACCCCGAAGGCGGCCGGTCTTTCGGTTTGCGGAAAGGGTTGCTCCGTGAGAAACGGGCAGGTTTCGATCACGGCGCGGGGCGTTCCGTCAGTCTTCCGCCCAGCGCGCGATAAATGGCGTTCTCACGGCTGATAAGATCATACTTGTTCTTGAGCAGGGAAAGCAGAGACGAATTGCGCGTGTTCAGGGCGTTCAGCCAGTCTTGCAGCTCGCCCGCGCCGTTTTTCCAGCGTTCTTCACGGTACACGGCGGCACGCGTGTCCGCCTCCAGCTTGCGTTCCATGTTCGCCATCTGTTCCTGCGCCTTGCGGTAACTGAAGTACAGGGCATCCACCTCGTTCAGCGCGGTGTTCACCGCGTTTTCGAGATTCAGCTTCGCTTCCTCAAATTCCGCTTCGGACGTTTTTATATCCCATCGCAGTTTGTTCCACTGGAGAAAAGGCAGGTTGATCTTGATGGTTCCCCCGAGGAAGGGCACGTCGAACATCGTGTTCACCCGGTCGGATGATGCGGACAGCGTCGCGCCTACGGTGATGGAAGGGTAAAGCGCAGCTTCCGTGGCTTCTTTGCTGCGAAAGGCGCTTTGCAGGCGGAATTCCGCGGCGCGTACATCGGGCCGCAGCGAGAGCGCGGCCAGCGGCACATTGAGATCCGGCCCGTCCGAACTTACTCCCAGCAGTGAGGCAGGGGAAAGCCCCAGTTCTTTTCCCGGCCCCCGGTTCAGCAGGTCGCGCAATGTTTGCTCAATGGTTTTCAGTTCGGTCTGGTAGGTCATCAGGCTGTTTCGTGCCGAAAGAACCGACTGCCGCGCGTTGAGCGGTTCCAGCCCGTCTGTTTTGCCCTGCTTGTTGCGGGCTTCCGCAATAGCCAGGATACGCTCGTAATTCTTCAGCGATTGCTCCGTGAGCGCCACTGCCTCGCGCGTATAGCGCCAGTTGAAATAGGCGTCCGCCACGCTGGCGGTCAGGGTCAGTCTGGCGCTTGCCAGATCCTGTTCCGTGGCCCGCAGCGCCCACTCCGCGGCGGAAGTTTCGTCCCGCAGTCTGCGCCACAGATCAAGCTCGTAACTGACGCCCATATCCGCGCCGTAGGAAGGATCGCCCGAATGGCCGCTCTCCAGGTTTTTGCTGCGTCCGGCGTCCGCGCCCGCCGTGAAGGCGGGAACCAGATCCGATCCGATGCGCCGCGCCTGGTACAGCGCCTTGTTCACGCTGATGGCGCTCTTGGCCAGATCCGTATTGTTTGCCAGCGCCTCCTGTTCCAGCGCATTGAGTTGCGCGTCGCCATAGCCCTTCCACCAGTCGCGCTCCACGCCCCAGCGGGTCAGGGCTTCGCTCTCCGTCATCAGCCTGCCCCGCGTCAGTTCCGCCGTGTCGTAGTCCAGCGCCGCGCACCCCGTCAACGCAAAACAGACAAGGAAAGAAAAGCATAGAGCCCGGAGCGCGAAAACTACTCCGGCAGGGGCATGATACCCCTGTACCTTCGTTTGGCCGAACTGTCTGCCGCCCTGGCGGCAGACAGTTCGGCCCGAAACGGGGTCCGGGGGGATTATCCCCCCGGCGGGGTGCGGGGCAGAGCCCCGCTGAAGCAAAGCGTTTGCGTTCATGGCTTACTCACGGGAAAGGGCGTCCACGGGGTTGAGGCGGGAGGCGTTGCGGGCCGGGACAAAGCCGAACACCACGCCGATAAGGGAAGAGCAGGCGAGCGCAAGGATAATGGACGCCCCCGAATAGGACATGGCGAACATGGTGGTGATCATGGAGAAGAGGAAGCCGATGGCATAGGAGAGCAGTACGCCCAGTGTTCCGCCCATGACGCAGATAAGCACGGCCTCGATGAGGAACTGGGCAAGCACATTGCGCTGCCGCGCGCCGATGGCCATGCGGATGCCGATTTCTCGGGTGCGCTCGGTGACGGAAACAAGCATGATGTTCATGACGCCGATGCCGCCGACAACAAGGGAAATAAGGGCGATGCCGGAAATAAGCAGGGTCATGGTGCCGGTGGTGCTTTCAATGGTCTTGCGGATGCTGTCGGTATTGATGGTGAAAAAGTCCTGCTTGCCCCGGTGCTTGGCGGTGAGAAAACGGGTAAGCTGTTTTTCCGCCATGACCGGGCTGACCTCGTCGCGGATTTTGACCGTGATGGCGTTAATGTAGCGGGTGCCGGTAATGCGGTTCATCACTGTGGTGTAAGGGGTCCATAGCGTCAGATTTTCCGTGGGGCCGAAAGAGGCGTTCTGTTCCGCCGCCACGCCGATGATCTGAAGCGGCTTGCTCTTGAACAATATGACTTCGCCCAGCGGATTTTCCCCGTTGGGGAAGAGCTGCTTTTTGGTGTTCTGGTCAATGACAGCCACGGCCGCGCCGGAGCGGACCTCGTTTTCATTGAACAGACGGCCCTGCGCGATGGAGAGGCCTTTCACGTCGAAATACTGCACGCCCACGCCGTTGAGCTGGGCCGTGACGGAAATGTTGCGCCGGGTCAGATCGCCGGAAGACGAGGTGCGCGGGGTGGAACTGGCGATGTAGCTCTGCCGCGCCAGGGCGTCGGAGTCGTCCACGGTGAGAGTGCGCACCCGGCCGGCCCGTCGATCCCCGAAACCCGTGCCGGGCATGATATCAATGGTGTTGGTGCCCATGGCGCTGATGTCGGCGAGAATTTTTTCCTGCGAGCCGCGCCCCAGCGCCACCACAGTGACAACGGAAGCGATGCCGATGATGATTCCGAGCATGGTCAGCAAAGAGCGCAGCTTGTGTGCGAAAATGGCCTGTACCGACATGCGCAGGGCCTCAATAAACTGATCCCGCATGAAAAGAAGGCGGTTCGGGCGCGCGAAGACAGGATCGCCGCGCTCCGCCTCCTGCGGTTCAGGCGCGCGGCGGGTGTCCGCAATGATTTCTCCGTCGCGGATTTCGATGATCCGGCCGGCGTATTCGGCAATATGCCGGTCATGGGTGACCAGGATGATGGTATGCCCGGCCTGATGCAATTCCATGAGGATTTCCATGACCTGTTCGCCGCTCCTGGAATCCAGCGCCCCGGTGGGTTCGTCGGCCAGGATGATGTCTCCGCCGTTCATGAGCGCGCGGGCGATGCTCACGCGCTGCTGCTGTCCGCCGGAAAGTTCACCGGGCTTGTTGGCCAGACGGTCGGCCAGCCCCAGGCGTTCGAGCAGTTCGCGCGCCCGCTGAAGACGTTCCGCTTGCCCCATGCCCGCATATACGGCGGGCAGGGCTACGTTTTCCGTGGCGTTCAGAGAGCCGAGCAGGTTGTAGCGCTGGAACACGAAGCCGAACTTTTCACTGCGCAGTGCGGCCAGCCCGTCCGGGTCGAGACTTGCCGCCTCTTTGCCGTATACGGTGTAGGAACCGGAAGTCGGGGTATCAAGACAGCCAAGAATATTCATGAGCGTGGATTTTCCCGATCCGGACTGCCCGATGATGGCGACGAAATCTCCCTGTTCAATGGACAGGCTGATATTCCTGAGCACATCGACGCGGCTGTCGCCTTCGCCGTAGCTCTTGATGATGTCTTTGAGTTCAATCACGTTCATGGGCGGCTCCGTGCGCATCAGCGCATGCGCGGCCCGCGCATCTTGGCGACGGAGGCCGCCGCTTCTTCGGCCTGGCTCATCATGGAAGAAACAACCCGCTCGCCTTCCGCAAGGCCGGAGACGATTTGGGTGTTCAGGTTGTCCGAAACGCCGGTTTCCACCGCCCGTTCCTCCACTGTTCCGGCCGGAGTGAGCACCTGGACGAAATAGCTTGTCCTGCCGCGCGCCGTGCGCTTTTCCAGCACGATGCTCGGCACGATGAGCACATCCTGCGCGCGGCTGACCACGATGGTGTTCTGGGTGGTCATGCCGATGCGCAGGCGGCCGTCTTCGTTGGAAACTATGGACTTGCCGTAGTAATAGACAGCCTCGTTGGAGGATGAGGAGGACGAAGAGCCTGAGGACGTGGCGCCGGCGTTGGTGACGGAGGTATTGCCGGGGTCGATGGAATCAAGCCTGGCCCGGAAGCTGATATCCGGTTCGGAGAGAATGGTATATATGACCGGCATGCCGGGGGCCACACGGGTGATATCGCCCTCGGAAATTTCGATCTTGTTCTCCATGCGCGAAAGATCCGCAATCTTTACGATGGTGGGTGTGGTCTGATTGGCGTTGACGGTCTGACCTTCCTCAACCGGGATGGACACCACCGTGCCGTCCAGCGGCGCGCTGATCCGGGTATAGCCGAGGTTGGTTTCCGCCGTGCTCACGGCAAGCCTGGCCTGGACGATCTGCGATTCCATTTCCGCCACGTCAGCCTTGGCCGAAGCCAGGGTCTGCTGTGCGCTTTCCAGATTTTCCCGCGAGGTGGAATCGGTGCTGCGCAGTTTTACTTCACGGTTGTAGCGGGCCTGAGCCACATCGCGCGTAACCTTGCGCGCGGCCAGCTGTGCCTCGTAGGAGGCCAGCTGCGCCTTGCTTTTTTCCAGTTCGTTACGCTGGGTGGTGGAGTCGATTTCCGCAATGAGATCGCCCTTTTTGATCTGCCGGCCAAGTTCCACATACAGTTTTTCAATCTGGCCGGATACCTGCGCGCCCACATCGACGGAAACCATAGCGTCCAGTTCGCCCGAGGCATTGACTGTGGCGAGTATTTCCCCGCGGCGGACAGTTTCCGTGAGATAGTTTATGCCGGATCTGTCGTCGGCGTTCTTTCGCCAGTACCATATTCCCCCGGCGCAGAGCAGAAGAATAAGAAGACCGGCGAGAAATGTTTTGTTGCGCGATTTCATGTCCCGCTCCACGAGCTGTCGCCTGTTAAGGAAACGCGAAAGCGGCAAGGCCGCGGTCTGCTCCTGATTCTTGGAGCTGCTGACGTTGTCGGCAGCCTACGCGGATGTATTCGCAGAATACATCCGCGGTTCCTTTAGATTAGGGACGGCTGCGGGGCATGGCAAGTAACGTAACGTAACAAAATATGATACGTTTCTGCTTCGCGTTCACGCTTCACCGGCAAAACGTCTGCCCGCCCCCTTGCCGCCGCCCGGAACCATCTGCCTGCCTGCCGGGCGCGCCGTTTGCCCCGTGGCCTTGAGGACAAATTCATACAGTTGCTGCGGCGTCATGTCATTGGCCGCGGCGATGTCCCGAAAAATACTGCCGGACTGCGGATTGCCCTTAAACCCGGCCTGCTGCATGGCCGCAAGAACAGTGTCAATGTCCATGCCGAGAAACGCGCAGAACTGCCGGAGCGAGCTTGCTTCCGCGTGTCCGAAAGGTGGTTCTCCATATTTTACAGCCTGGTGGGCCTTGATTTCCGCATTCCAGGAAACCAGCTGCCGCATGGGCGGCACATCCCACAAGGTTCCGGCATAAACAGCCAGACAAATGCCCAGCGAAGCGAAAAGCGGAACGGGACTGCTTTTTTTTGCCGCGGAAAACGCTTTGCAATAATTGATAACCGCTCTGAAATTAAGGATTGCATGCCAAAGACCGAAGATTATGAAAAGAACTCCTCCTGTGATATGCAGGTTTCCCCACTGGGACTTGCTAAAAACGACAGACCATTCGGCCCAGTAAGCGATGCGTCCTTCCGGGACAATATACAGCATCACCGAGCTGACGATGAGAAGCAGGAAGGAAAAGGCCGTTGTCAACGAAACGATTTTTCTTGTCATTGCACATCCTCTTTCAGTTCATACATGTGTCATGGTGTGCGCGTCTTTTAGCAAATAGCGTGCCGGCACATTTTTATTTACTTCAATATGTTGAATTTAATGCGTAAAATATTGCAACCCCGATGTGTTCAACAGCCGTGACATACGGGAAATGTGGCATTTGGTAACACTCTGTCCGAGTGAGATGAGTAAATATTACACAGTCTGAAATCATATTTCACATGATTGGCGGACATGAGAAAAGGGCCGGATGCTGTGACAAATTGCCCGTTTTTTTACGAGGAAATAATTTTGTGGAAAAAATACTGTACTTCTGCGCTTGGCCGGGGAGGGAGAACCACCCCCAGATATGCGCCGATCCTCTCTTTTAAACGAATGAAATGAATATGATCCGTCAACATCTTGCGTACAAGATCGAGCTGGACAAAGATTTCCTGGGTAAAGCCCACGCCTGTATTCTGCCCCACTGATTGCGCCCAGGAGAAGAATGACGGTGTGGTCATGATAATATTCGGATTTTTATAGAGATTCAGCACATACTGCAACGGTGTGCAGGCCTGCCCTTTTTCGCTGGACAGCACCATGGGAAAGTCCAGAATCCTCCGCAGGGAAATTTCCCGTTCGTCAGCCAGAATGGAGCTTTGGGCGACACAGGCGAGATAATAATTCTTTTTGAGCAGCTCCACATTTCGTGCCCGCGGCATGAATTCGCGGACGATTTCGCCGTCTTCGGTAAAGGGAACGGAGCACAGGAAAAGATAGTCGTTTTTTCCCGCACCGCGAATGTAGCCTTCCATTTTGCGTTCGTTCATCACTTTCACGTTGATTTTGATGTCCGGATATTCGTGCCTGAACGCGCTGATGGCTTCAGAAGTACAAGTGGAAAGAAAGGAATTGGTGAAAATGACATCCAGAGAATTCTGGATGTTCCATCCGTTGTTTTTGCCCGCGAAATAGGAACAAATGCGTTCGTGGTCATCCAGGCATTTTCGGGCGTAGTTGAGAAAGATTTCTCCGTCTGCGGTCAGCGTACATCCGGTGCGCCTGCGCGTGACCAGGGTCACGCCGAATTCGTTTTCCAGAGATTTGATGGAGGAACTCAGCGCCTGCTGGGTAATGCCGAGAGCGTGCGCGGCGGCGTGGAAAGAGCGAAGCCGCGTGAGAGCCAGAAAGAATGTGAGTTGTTCAATACGCATGGGGGCTCCGTTGCATTCCGGCTGCGGGGAGGGAGGTTGCCGGGCTGGAGGCGGGGAGGGCCGTCGTAAGGCGCTTCGCACCAACGGATGAAGGCACCGCTTTGGCGGCGCAAAATAGTGATGAATGATGGAGCGCGTGCGTTTACAGGCAAGCGCCGGCACTCCGAAACATAACCTCTTTCGGAGTGCCGGCCGTCAGGCCCAAGGCCGGGGGGCCGCAATTCATTTGCGGCGTACCACTCGAAGGGCGGCCCGCAGGGCCGTGCCTGTAGCCCGCAGGGCGTACAGGCA
>CAJTSU010000175.1 GCA_910579055.1 uncultured Mailhella sp.
ACTTTCAATCGCAAAACGCTCTAGGCGACGAAGGAGCCTTGCGAATGGCGACAGCAGAGATAAGGCATGTATCCACGGCTGGCTCGCTTGCGCCTCCGGCGGTCAAGGATAATTTCAACACTATTCCATAACATCGCTTTGCCGAAAGCGTGGCTTCGTTCACCACGCTTCAGTGCTTGTTCTTACCAGTCGGTGGGGCAAAGCTCAAGCGAGCCAGCGGCAACGCTTACCCCTTCATCAATGCCGGAATCAATGTGGACAGCGGGGGGAAGGCTATGATGATGCCCAGACAGAGAAGCAGTGCAATGACAAAGGGAATGGCCGCCCGATACATCGTCCCCAGTGAGACGGAGGCCACTTCTTTCATCACAAAGAGGTTGATGCCGAAAGGCGGCGTGATGGATGCCATGTTGTCAAGAATGACGATGATCACCCCGAACCAGATCAGATCCCAGCCGAACACCTTGGCGATGGGCACAAAAACGGGCACGCAGATAAGCAGCAGCGGCATGGACGGCAGAAAGCAGCCCAGAACAAGAAATACCAGCACAATGGCCAGCATCACGAGCATGGGCGGCAGTTCCATGGCGGCAATGGAACCGGCCAGCACCATGGGAATGCGCGTCATGGCCATGAAATAGCTGAGCACAATGGCTCCGCACAGCACGGTGAAACACATGGAAATGAACTTGGCGGATTCCTTGAGGGTGCTCACAAAATCTTTCACGCTCAGACGGCGCAGCAGCAGGGCCAGAATCAGGGTGCCGCATGCGCCGATGCCGCCGCCTTCCGTGGCCGTGAAGATGCCGCCGTAAATGCCGCCGATGACCAGAATAAAGATCAGCATGATCGGCAGGCCGGATTTCAGCGAGGCCAGGCGTTCCGGCATGGGAGATTTGGGCAGACGCGGCGCGAGTTCCGGCCTGAAGAACACCATCAGCCACACCGCCAGCATGAAGCATCCCATACACACGATGCCGGGAATAATACCCGCGATGAACAGATCCCCGATGGACTGCTGGGCCAGCACGCCGTAAATGATAAAGGTCGTGCTCGGCGGAATGAGACAGCCTATGGTGCCGGAACAGGCCAGCGTGCCCACGGCAAGGGCGTCATCGTAACGGTATTTGCGCATTTCCGGCAGAGCAATGGCCGCCATGGCGATACTGCCGGAAAGAACGTCCCCCACCACGGCCCCGAACAGCGCGCAGGCCACCACGCTCCCCATGGCCAGGCCGCCGCGCAGATGCCCCATCCATTTGCGGGCGCAATTGTAGATATCTTCTCCAAAGCGGGCGTAAAAGCACAGGTAGCCCATGAGCATGAAAAACATCAGCGGCGACCAGGCGTAACTGCCCGCCGTGGCATACAGCGCCTTGCCCGTGGTGCCGAAGGAGGCCGGAATGCCCTTGAGCTGTCCGATGAACACCAGCCCCGTGGCGATCAGGGCGAAGGCCACAGGCACGCCGAGGAAAAACAGCGCGAACAGCAGGATCAGCCCGATGACGCCCACCGCCACGCTGGACATGCCGGGGATCCTGTGCGTGGCCAGCCACCACATGAATATCACACCCGCCACGGAAGCGGTCACGGCCAGAGCCGCATGGGTCCGGCCCGTCAGGCGCGCGGCCTCCGCCAGCCGGGTCAGAAACTGGTGCAGCAAGGCCACGGCCAGCAGACAGAACCCAAAACCGGCGAAATAAATGAAGGGCCACAGGGGAATACGCAATACCAGCGTGACAGAAGACGTTTTCAGTCCGTAACGCCAGGTCGTCCACGCGCAAAGCAGCGCAATGACGATGGACCACAGCCCGGTGACGGTTTCCAGCAGCGCGCGGGCGGGCTTGCGCAGCCGGGACGTGAGTATGTCCATGGTCACATGGCTCTTCTGCCATTGCGTTGCCGCAATGGAGGAAAACACCACAATCACCATGAGCAGTTCCGTCAGCTCCACAGTGCCGGGCACCGACCTGCCGAACAGGTAGCGCAGAAAGACATCGGCAAAGGTCAGCGCAACCATGAGCATGAACACCGCCATGCCCGCCGCGCTGAGCAGGGAAGAAAATCTGTCCGCCGGGGCAAGCAGCCGCGCAGCCTTGTCCAGAATACCGCCGGGCGCGGTATGAGGGGCGCTCTCCATAGTCTGATCCTCATGCTGTAAAATATGGAGGGAGCCGGGGAAAAGTATCTTCCCCGGCGGATCACGGGGCGGAACCCCGGTCTAGCTCTGTAATTTCACCGGCAAAAGCGCTCCGGCAGTCTATTCGGCGCGATGCATGAAAATTTCCATGGAATGACTGTCCTTCCACGGTTTGGCGTACTGAGCCTGCAACTCGCGCATGCGCGCGGCCATGGCTTCGCCGGGGTACCCCGCCCTGGTCACAATTTCCACCCATTCCGCGGTTACGGGTTCCACCCGCCTGTCAATTTCAGCGTACTCCGCGTCAGTCAGCACATGCAGCTCGCCGCCCATGTCCTTCATCCAGGTGTTCAGGCTCTGATACGGCAGCGTATTCCAGAATTCGGAAAACACCGCGCGCCCGTATTCGCCGGATACGCTGTCGATGACCTGCCGCAGATCTTCGGGCATGCTGTCGTACACATCCTGATTCATCATCACGCAGAAGACGAAACAGGTAGTCTGAATTGCGGTGACATGCTTCACCACATCGCCCATACGGCGGGAGACAAGCAAATCATAGTCGCAGGTTGCGGCGTCAATAACCCCCTGCTGAAGGCTGGTGAACACGTCGGACATGGGGATGCTCACCACGGAAGCGCCCAGCTCGCTCATCTTCCGGGCCACCTGGTAGTCGCCGAGCACATTGATCTTCCTGCCCTTGAAATCGGCAAGGCTGGTGATCGGCTCCTTGCTGCCGACCAGCATGCCCACGGTCTGGGCATGGGTGAAAAGCAATTTTACCCCGTCAAATTCCTTCATCACTTCCGGGAAGGATTTCTGCATTTCCAGCACCCATGTCGTGGGGTCCTCCATGGACACGCCGGGGCTGGCGATGGTGAACAGCCGCTCGTGGAAGGGAAACTGCCCCACCGCCACGTCGTAGCTGAACTCGGCCATGTCGGCCACGCCGGTCTTGACGGATTCAAAGGCGTCAGCCTCCTTGCTCAGGGCCTCGGCAAAATACGGCTCCACCCTGATGCGCCCGTTACTGCGTTTTTCCAGTTCCTCAATCCAGGGTTTAAGCGCGTAGTTCCAGCGGTTGTGAATGGGCGGAATGGGCAGGTTGAGGCTCAGCACATATTCCGCGTCGGCGGCCCGGGCCTCTTCGGGGGCGGCCGTGCCGGGCAGACAGAGCAGCGCGGCCAGCAGGCAGGGCAACAGCTTTTTCATGATTCTCTCCTTGAGTATCTGCCCCGTCCGGCATGGGCGAGGCGTGTGGGCTACAGAAAGGTATGCAGAGGGAACTTGAAAGAAACACAGGCTCCGGGGCAGGCCAGACGGCAACACCCGCAATGCCAGCATTCGTCCGGGTAGGCCACTTCAGGCGCGCCGTCCCCGGCCTTGAGAATCAGGCCGGGGCAGCTTGCCACGCACTCGCCGCAGGCCTGGCAGTGCCCGCAGTGCAGGCAGCGTTCCGCTTCGGCCCGCGCGGCTTCCGGCGCAAGGCCCCTGTCCAGTTCCTCAAAGGCCAGCCAGGTGTCGCGCGATGCGAGATTCACGGTATTATTGCGCGATGCTTTCGCATGATGGACGATATTGACGATCTCCCCGAATTTCACCTCATGCGGAACCGCCTTCGCTTCCGGCCGCTCCAGCGCAAGACGCCCTTCCTCATCCACCCACACGTCAAGGGGCCGTCCGGCCTCCTCTCCGTTCAGCCAGGCGTGGATATCAAAGGCGGCGGCCCGGCCTTCGGCAATGGCGGAGGATACCAGCGACGGGCCGGCGGCGCATTCCCCGGCCGCGAACAAACCGGGCAGAGACGTCGCGCAGTGAACAGTCTTCACGCAACCGCGCGGGGTTCTTTCCACTCCGGCCTCTCCCTCCAGCAGATCCAGATCCGCCGTCAGGCCGCTGGCGCAAATGACGACATCGGCCTCCACGCGCAGTTTGCGGCCGGGCACGAATTCGGCATGCAAGGTGCCCGTCTCGTCAAAAGAGAAGGAAGATACGGCATCCGCAGTCACGGCGCGCACCATCCCCTCGCCGCATTCAAGGGAGGCGGCCAAATGCCCGGTATGCAGCGTGATGGATTCGTCATCCGCCTGCTCCACTTCGGCCTGTGATACGCGCATGGCATCCCGCAACTCCAGGCAGATCAGGCTGGTCCGCGCCGCGCCCAGGCGGCGCGCGGTAAAGGCGCAGTCAAAGGCCACGCCCCCGCCGCCGAGGATGACCACTTTTTTTCCGGCCAAACTGCCGCGAGAGAGATTGGCCTCGCGCAAAAAGGAGACGGCGGGCAACGCGCGCTCAATGTCCGGAATGTTCAGCATGCGCTCCTTGCGGCTGCCCACGGCCAGCAGGCAGGCATCATAACGCTGCATGAGTTCGCGCAAACTGACGTCGCGCCCCACTTCGGTATTGGTCAGCACCCGGACGCCGAGGTCGAGAATAAGCCCCAGTTCCCGATCCGCCACATCCTTGGGCAGGCGGAAATCCGGAATAGCCTGGCGCGGCACGCCGCCCGCCACGGGCGCGGCCTCGAATACCGTGACCTCATGCCCAAGCAGGGCGGAGAAGTAGGCACAACTCAACCCCGCCGGGCCGGAACCGATCACTGCTATTTTTTTGCCGCTGGACGGCAGGGGCGACCAGCGCTTCAGCCCCGCCGCTCCCGCGTCCGCCGCGAAACGCTCCAGCGCACGGATGGAGAGCGCCTCGTCATACTGTCCGCGGTTGCACGCTTCCTCGCAGGGGTGAGGGCACACGCGGCCCGTCACGCCGGGAAAGGGGTTGCTCGCGCGCAGCAGATACAGCGCCAGAGAGGGATCGCCCTCCGCAACGGCCCGCTCCATCTTCTGGATGGGGTTGCCCAAAGGGCATTTGTTCTCGCAGGGCGAGGTGCGGCCCTGCCCGGTACGTCCGTCATTACGGACACATACTTTTCTGGTTTCCTTGCTGAAAACGGGAGGCATCTCCGGCTCCTTGCGGGTAAAAAATTAAGGCTCTCGTTGAATGTTGAACTGGTGAGATATATTTTGAGAATGTCTCTGACACGGCGCGCCCCCGGCTGGGTACGGGGCAGAGCCCCGACTCAGCCCGCCCGACGCCACTCGCAGCGCGGAGCGCCGTCCTTGCGGCATACAACGAGCAGCCGGTCGTCATAGGAAGGATCAGCTTCGGGGTAATCGGAACGGCGGTAGACAAAGCGGGTTTCCCTGCGCTCCAGCGAGGCCATGGTGGCAAGGATGCAGGTGCGCAGCAGGTGAAACGACTCATGCGCGCGCATCAGCTCGTGCAGGTTGGCGGCCGTGACCTCATTCATTTTTGATTCCACAAAGGCCAGTTTGGCCAGCGCGGTTTCCATGCTCTTTCCGCTGCGCACATACCCCATGTAATAATTCATCACCTGGCGGATGGCGGCCTCGAACTTCTCCTGCCGGATGCCGTCCCGCACATGCAGGGGGCGGAATACCCGCGCCTTTTCCGCTTCCAGTTCCGCATCAAGTTCGGACTCGTTCGCGGCGGGAACTTCCTGTTCCGCACAGAAGGCGGCAGCATGGCCCCCGGCGATATGCCCGCTGCAAAGGGAGCCGGAAAAATCGTGGAACATGCTCCCGCCGAACAGCCCCCTGACCGCGCGGGTTTCAAAGTTGTCCTTCAGATACATGATCCCGTTGATGTATATTTCAGAAAGCTCCACTTCCATGGGGCCGGCGCTGAAATCAATGCCCGCCTGTTCGCAGTAGTCGTTCCAGGTTTCCTTGTCGCCGGGCATACTGTCATGCTGGAGATGATGCAATATATCCTTGTCGATATGGGTGAGATCCAGCACAAAGGGCGGGCCGTTGCCTTCAGCCTGTTCCCGCGCGGTACCCTGCACAAGCAGGCAACGCGGCCCTACTTCCATCATGGGATGATATTTGGCCATGTAGCGTTCGCCCAGAGCATTGATGCCCTTCGCGCCGCTGGACGTGATGCCGTTCATGCCGGGACAGCCCCACCCCTTGGGGATCAGCGTGGCTTCCTGTTCCGTATCCAGGGTAATAATCTCCGCGCCCGCCTCGTAGCCCAGGGCAATCTGACTCCCGGTAATAAAAGGGGAAAACGCGCTGTTAAAAGCGTTAAGGGAAGAATTGACCGTGACCCTGCCCGCCAGCCTGCCCAGCGCCAACACCACGGCACGGGCGTGAATGACGTGAAAGCCTCCGTCCAGCACATTGAAGCCCGCCGCGCCGATGACTCGCCCTTCCCGAACCAGCAACCGCGTACACTGGAAATATTCCAGAATATCCACGCCCCGCGAGCGGATCAGCCCGCCCAGGCGGCGCTTGATATATTTGCCGTTGTTGATGTGCGTCCACCAGCTCCCCGGCTGCCCGAACCCGGTGGTGCGGTAAAAGGAACCGTCGGGATTGTGCAAAAATTCGATATCCAGACTCTTGAGCATGGCGATCATCTTCGGCATGGTTTCCAGCCACTGCGTCACCTGCGCGGGAGTGTACCCGGTCATGGGCGTGCAGTAAAAGCGAATGGCCGTTTCCGCATCATCGCCGGGCGCGCCGGTATTCAGCACGGCCATGAAATGATCATTGCCGCCGCCGAGCGAACCGCAGCTTTCCAGCTTTCCCTTGTCCGCCACCAACACCCGAATGCCCTTCCCGCTCGCGGCAAGGGCCGCGCCGCAACCGGACGCCCCCGCACCCAGAATGAGAACATCCGTCTCATGCATCGTGGAGCAGACATCCACTGGATATTCCATAAGAAACCTCCTCGCTTTTTTTCCGACTCTGATATCGCTTATGGACTTTTTGAGGAGATCCCAATAGTGCGTTTGCGTCATTTTTTGCATTTTTTTTCACGTTTCGCATGTCATGTTCCCGCCCTCCCCGCCGATTGCTTCCCCCGGCCGGGGGGCGTATGATGAACCAGGCACTGCCGTAACAAGCCAAAAAAACTCACGGAAGGAATCGTGAAAAGAATCCTGAAACAAAGCTGCCGCTGTCTTTTGCTGGGCGCGGCGCTCCTGTCCGCCCCGCCCGCGCCCGCGCGGGACGTTCCGCCTCCCCCGCGTCCGGCTCTTCCCGCGCCGGGGCCGTATCCCGAAGGGCCTCATCCCGTCTGGCC
>CAJTSU010000176.1 GCA_910579055.1 uncultured Mailhella sp.
CCGGGGAAAAACCGATGGCCGCCACGGTGCCTACGGCCACGCCCGCTTCCTGCACCCCCCGGAAAAAACAGATCTGAAACCCCACCAGAGCCAGCGCAGCGGGAATAACGCGTTTCAGCACCAGATCAGGAGGCCAGCCGCCGCGTCGGGGCAGCAGACCGCGCAGGGCGCACCACAGTAGCAGCGCCAGCCCGCCGCCCAGCATACGGATGCCGCCGATGACGTAGGGCGTGGCCCCTTCCGGAGCCAGAGCCTGCGCGAAACCGGTGGTGCTGAAACAGAGCGCGCCAGCGAGGATGAACAGAGGCCCGCGCGGCAGGCACCGGCATGATGACGCTGGTCTATGCGAAAAATCAGCCGCCATAGCCCTTGTCCGCATCCGCCAGAAGGGCGGCGTTCAGTTCGCCGTAACGGCGCATGACGGCTTCCACTTCATCCAGCGGCAACGCGTGCATAACGCGCCCCTTGATGCCCGAGGTGGTTTTCGCCGCGCACATGGCGTTGACAATGGCCTCGTGGGTGGCTTCCACCGTGGCCCGGAACAAATCGTCCAGGCAATCACTGCCGAGCGTCTGCACGTCGTAAACACGTTTTGTCTCTTCCCGGAACTTGTGCGCTGTGGAAAAGGCCGCGAAAATATCGCCCGATCCGTTGCCGCACACGCCGCCCGTGCGGGCGAGGCCCAGGGTGGCGCGGCGCGCGAGCCTCCGGCACTGGTCGGAGCTGATCGGGGCATCCGTGGCGATCACCACGATGATTGAGCCTGTATCCTTGCTTGCCCGCTCGCCTGCTTCCTGTTCCGCCTTGCCGGGAATACGCGAGGTGGGAAGGTAACGCCCCACAGGCACGCCCGCGATGGTGAGGTCATGCCGCTTGCCGTAATTGCCCTGCACCAGAACACCCACGGTATAGCCGCCCTTGTCCGTGGGGGTGACGCGGGAGCTTGTGCCGATACCGCCCTTGAAATCGTGCAGGATCATCCCCGTGCCGCCGCCCACGCATCCTTCGGCCACAGGGCCGGAAGACGCGGAGTCCAGCGCCGCGCGCACATGTTCCGGAGTCACGGCCATGGAAAAAATATCTGAAAGCCAGCCGTCCCAGGTTTCCGCCACGGCGGGCAGCATCCATTCCGGCACAAACTCGGGTTTGCGTTCCCGGTAATAGGATATCATGGCGTCACGCACCACCCCCACGCTGTGCGTGTTGGTGATGGCGATGGGGGTGGATAACAGCCCCGCCTCGTTCATCCAGTGGCAGCCGGTAAATTCCCCGTTGCCGTTCTGGCTGAAATACCCGGCATTCACGGAATTCTCCACGATGTCGTCGCAGGGCACGACCACGGTAACGCCGGTACGGGCGATGCCCTCCACCGGCCCCTTGCCGTCAAGAACAACGGTTGAATGGCCCACTTTGACGCCGGGCACGTCAGTAATGGCGTTGTGACGGCCCGCCTGGAGCAGGCCGAGGCTGATTCCCGTCCTTTCACAGATTTCACGGATTCTCATATGCGAATGTCTCCTTGCGGAAGCGTTGATGTATTTGCTGAACGCGGCGGCTCCCGAAGAGGAACCGCCGCGCGTGCCGAAACATTACATGATGCCGACGAACTTCCACCACGGGATGGCGACGCAGACCAGAATAACGCCGCAGAGCAGGGCGCGCACGGCCAGAGCGGGAATGACATGACGGAGAGTTACCTTGCCGGTGATGAAGATATACAGAAAATACACGGCCTCATAAGGCAGAATATACTGATCGATGCCGTAGCCGAAGGCATAGAACACCGGCAGGGGGTTCATGTTCATGGCCTGCCCCAGTTCGCCGATAGCCGGCGTGAAGGCCGCCGTGGCCGCCAGCGGGGTCAGCATGAAGTTGACGCTCACGCCTGCGAGATAGGCCATGATGATCGACATGTTCTCGCCCCAGCCCTGAAGCAGGGGAACCACCTGCTTGACGGCCCAGGCGTTGAAACCGACCTCGCCGCCCACAAAGCCGATGGCCATGCAGCCGGTCACGAAAACCAGAAACATGATGCTGAGTCCGCTGATGCTTTCTCCGTCCAGAATATCAATGCCGGGCAGGTAACAGAGCATGGCCAGCACGCAGAAGATATACACGGGGTCAATACCGGTCCACGGCTCGACCATGAATCCGCCCACCATGCCGAGCACCAGCGCCATGAGCTTGATTTCCACGGGGCGCAGGGGGCCGAGTTCCCGGCAGCTCCGCCTGATGAAATCAATGACGTCACTCCCCCCGGCCAGGCTTTCCTTGCCCTTGACCAGGTACACCGTATACATGGACATAACGGTGTAGACCATGGAAATGAACGTGCTCTGCCAGGCATACTGCCAGAAATTCACGGTGATATCCGTGCCCTTGAACAGCATGGTGAACGCCCAGATATAAGATTCGGAGGTATGCAGCAGCATGAACTGGGGCGCGGCGGCGGCCATGAAGGCCAGCAGTACGATGGAGGAAGACATGCGCGACTTGGGGTCAATCTTCAGCGCGTCGATAATGCCGGAAGCGATGGTGCACAAGATGACCATGCGCGCGAGAATGGACGGAAGAACAATGCCAAGCGCGATGCCGCCGAGGAAAAAGCCCCACAGCAGCCCAGAAAAACTCCCTCCGGTAATTTTCAGGCAGTGCAGGGCCAGGCGCCGGGCCAGCCCTGTCTTGTCCATGGCGTCGCCGATAATCACCGCCGCAAAGGACAGCCAGGGCAATACGGTTGTCCAGGGGCCGAACACCACGTTAGCAGGGGCGACCTTCCCGAGCAGATAGGCGAAACTGAGCAGCGCGGCCACACCGATGGCCGGAAACACGTTAAAAGCCCAGGCCAGCACAGCCATGGCGGTGATGCCGACAAAGAGCGGGAACTTGGGGGAAACGTCAACAGGCGCGCAGAAATAAAGAATGACGGGCAGAAACAGAGTCACTGGCCAGCGAAGCAGGGCAAGGTTTTTCATGATGTCCTCTCACGAATAATTTCACATCTGAGCGTCAGCATACCCCCGGCGTTCGGGGCCGGGGGCATATCCAGACTGATGACAAACCCGCTTTGCGGAGTTTGCGCCGTCCAGGCCGCCGAAGCGGCTTGACGGAAGGCACGAAAATCGCGCGCGTTGCGGCGCGGCGCCTTCAGCCTTCAGCGCGAAGCGCCTTGCGGATGAAGAGAACAGGGATACGCCGCGGCCTGCTCGCAATTTTCGGTCATGATCAGCGCAGTCTTTCCCTCCATGCTGTTTTCACCTCGCCGCCTTCCCGCCATACACGCAGGAACTTGTCGCGCAGCAGGGGGTTGGTGAAGGTATAATCCGAGCGGATATGACGGCCACGGCTTTCCTTGCGTTCACGAGCCGAAATCATCAGCGCCTGTCCGAGATCGAGCAGATTCAGCACTTCGGCGGCGCGCATCAGCTCATGCGCGTCGGTGGCGTACATATCCCTCTCGATCTTCGCGCGCAGATCGCCCAGATATTTGATGCCCGCAGTGAGCATGCTGTCGGAACGTACGCGGTGCGGGCCGCAGTCCGCATATTCCGTCATGATCTGCTGAAGCGCGAAATTGGCTTCCTGCCATGACGCGCCTGCCGCTCCGCCCCGGCGCTCGTAGATGCCGCTGTAGAACGCCATGCGCTCCCCGGCATTTTCCGGATCGGCGCAAGGCAGGGCGCGGCTCCGGCAATCAGCGGCGTGATGCCCGGCGATCCAGCCGTACACGGCGGCCGCGCCTATGTCGCCGCTGATGTTGCCCATCATGTCCCCGGCGGCGAACAGGCCGCGCACGTTGCTCTCGCCGTTGATGTCGATCTCAATGCCGTTGGTCACGAGGTTGGCCTCGTACTGGCCGAATTCCACCGCATGCTTGCCGGGGTCGATACCTTCCTTGTCCATATAGTCCAGCATGGCGGTAAGGCCTTCGCATTCCATCGCCCAGCGCATATGATCCAAATCTTCCCTGCTCGCGCCGGAGCAATCCATATAGGCCGGGCCGGTACCGCGCAGCTTGAGATCGGTGAAGGCGGAAGACCACACATCGCTGGTCATGTCGCCGGTTTCCACATTGGGCTTGGTGATGAAGGGGCCAACCGGGCGGCCGTCCGGGTAACGGTACACGCCGATCCAGGTAGCCTTGCCGCAGCGGGCAAGAAAACGCGGCCCGGCGTGGCGGTATGTCTTTTCCATATTCACCAGATACGCGCCGATGCGCCAGGCCTGGGCAATGGAATCCCCGGTGCCGGAAGGGCACATGTTGGTATTGAACATCTGGCTGGGAGTGGGATCTGTGGTGAACAAACGGCTCACATACCCCGTAGCGGCCACCACAGCCTTTGCCCGGATTATGCGGAAGGCGGGTTCATCACCGGAAATATCCAGCGCCAGCACCCCGGTCACGCCTTCGGCGTCGCGGAACATCTCCAGCACCGGGGAATGATTCAGAATCTTCACCCCGCGCTTTCGGGCCTGCTCGGTAAGCACCTTTTTCTGGTTATGTCCGTCGTACTTCAAAAAAATGCGCGGACGCCCGGGGTAGGCATGCCCCTCAAAGTGATAATCCCCGGTGGGCTTCATGTTGATGCCCCAATCGTTCCACATGTTCACGATTTTCGGGCTCGTTTCCAGAAAGCGCATCACCAGCGGAGTATCGTTGCTGGTGGCGTTCTGGCTGTCCATGAATTCCTCATACACCACGCTGATGTCGCCGTGCTTCTCCGGAATCCAGCACAGAAAATGGTCATTGCCCGTCGCGCCCGCGCCGCTGCGCTTCGTATTGGCCTTGTCCAGAAGGACGACCTGCGCGCCCTTGTCCGCCGCCGCAATGGCGGCCATAAGTCCGGCTATGCCTCCGCCGATCACGGCAACGTCGGCGTCCAACTGTTCTTTCAGGGGAATCATGGAGAACCTCCAGAGAAAAAATCTTGGTCAAAAAAACGAAAGGAGTACTCTGCGCAGTCGAGTAAAGCAAAACTGCGAGGCCCCCTGTCCGGTGTCGCCGCAATGCGCGTGCGGCTCCGGCGGAGGCGTGAAACCTGTGAGCCGGAAACAGGGGCCCGGCCGCACATACGTTCAACGCCGGGCTATCCCTGTCGCGCGGGCTTCAGCGTGTCCGCATCCACATAGAGCAGCATGTGCGTCAGGGGCAGACGCAATTCAATGGCCCTGGCCCTGCAATCCAGTACACAGGCGTTGCAGTGCCAGCATTCATAGGGCCGTTTCACTTCCGGCACCTTGTCCGTTTTGGGGGAGTACCTGAATACCTGAAGGGGACATACATCAGCGCAGACGCCGCAGCCGACGCACTTTTCTCTGTCGATAACCGGGGGCATGATCTTCTCCTTCGCAAGAATGAAAACACTGTGGGCGGGCTTGCGTTCAAGCCTGTGCGCATGATTTCACAAAACGAAGACCCAATAATATCGCATATGCGATATTTTTGAACTTTTTCCGGCGGCATGGCGGGGGAGCGAACACGGCGCAGCGGCCTCAGTACCGCGCGGCTGCTGGAATTTGACGCTAAAAGAGAAAAAGATTACTAGAAAATGAAAGACTCTATTATGGCATCATGTTGATACCGCTAGGCGGGATGTGTATTTTTGCTTCGGCACGGGCGGCAGCATCCGTTGCCGCAAGGGCAGCCCGTGTTCCACACGGGCGAGCGGCAGTCGTCAGGCGACAAAGGAGCCTTACGACTGGCGACAGCAGGGATAAGGCATGTATCCACGGCCGGCTCGCTTGCGTCGCCCAAAGGATCCGCTCTGCGTGACATTTGACCGCTCCTTCTGATGACGCTCGATCGGCTCTGCCGATACTCGCTCTCGCTTGCGTTTTGCGTGGAAAACGCTGCGCTCGCGCCTCCGGCGGTCAAGGTTATTATCGACACCACGCTATAAGAGAGCCGAATGAAACAGGATTGCCAACCAACATGTCCCTGGGGAACCCTCTGACAAGGGGCATTTCCCTCAGCGGCAAAGCGGCTCAGACGACGCAAGCACCGCAAAGCGGGTTTTGTCATCAGCCTGTAGAAATAACGATGTGCGGGAGGTTCCCATGCTCACATGGCAAGAACGATTCACTATCGGGGTAGAAAGCATTGACAATGCCCACCGGGAGCTGTTCCGCATCGCCAACAAGCTGCACAGTGTCGTACGGACGAACGACAGTAATATCAAATGGACAGCAGCCCAAACCATCAAGTATATACATAGCTACACCCTGAGGCATTTTCAGGATGAAGAAGCCTATATGCGCTCCATCAACTTCAGAGACTATGAAGCGCACAAGACTATCCACGCCTCCATGCGTGAAAAAATTATTCCGCGCCTGTGTGCCCGCCTGGAACAGGAAGACTATTCCGCCGAATCCATCGAGTTCTTCCTGGATGTACTCGAAAAATGGCTCACTCGGCATATCGTCGGTCATGATCGGGAAATCGTGCGGAAAACGCTTCCTGATGCGGCCGAGGATGAGGCCCGGAAAAACGGTGTTCAAGGAATAGAAACGGCCTCCCGAAGCGTTTTGGAGGGGGCCAGTTCAACAAAGGTTACGGGCTCTTCCCCGGAACGCGCAAGACCGAAGCGGAGCATTTTCTTGCTGGCCATGACGCTGGCCATCTTCGTGGTTGCATATGCCGGAGGCGGCCTGCTCGTGAAAAAACGGGTTGACAAGCTTACCGAGCTGCAAGCCTCCAGCCGGTCGGAGGAAAACTCCCTTGCCCGACTCAAAGCCGCCACCCAGGCGGAGGCGGCTTCCCTTGCTGAATTGAAAGCCGCTATTCGAGCGGAGCAGGCCACCCTTGCCGAGCTGAAATCAAAGACGTGGGGAATCAGATTCACGACGTTCCCCGATGGAACCAAAGCCATTATCCTGCCGAAAGATATGAAATACGAGCGGCATGGAAAAATTGGAACTGGAGAATATGCCGACTTTGAGGGCATTGTCGTTCAAGCGGATGCAAAATGAATTAAGAGAGAAACGAAATCCAACGTAAGCAACGGCACATCACGCACAGCGCCATCAATACTATTCCACAACAGAGCGAACCTGAGCCATGCACGGACAGGTGAAGCCTCTTCCTTTTCCCCTTCTCCGTCGGCTGGAAGCCGGCGGAGAAGGGGAAGAGCCTCCGGGCTTAGCCCCTAAAACGTATAGGTAAACGAAGCCATCACACCATGGGCGGCGGTGCGCTTTCCGGCCCTGAAGTCGT
>CAJTSU010000177.1 GCA_910579055.1 uncultured Mailhella sp.
TCCATGCCTTGTGGATAAAACTTTTTGACCAAAATTTCAAAAATTGATTTCCGTGGTCAAACGCTCTGTTGTTGAATCTTGTCAAAGGATATGTTCAACCAAGCCCTGTCACAGATTCTGCCGCGGCGTTGTGGTGCAGGTTCCAAACCATAATGCAATCTTTGATGAAAAACACGGAAGAGCCGCTTCCGTATTCACGAAAACGGCATAAACTTCCGGCGCAGCCCTGATGCGGAAAAGTGCTAGGCCTTCTTGGGCAGAGGCATGAGCAACATCTGAAGAGTACGTCCCTCGGCGCAAGGCTCCTGTTCCACTTTCCCCACATCGCGCGTATCTTCTATCACGCGATCCAAGATGGTATGACCACGATCCTTGTGGACGATTTCGCGTCCACGGAAGAACACCGTTACCTTGCAGCGGTCGCCGTCTTCAAGAAAACGGCGGATATGGCGCAGTTTGGTTTCGTAGTCATGATCATCCGTCTTCGGACGAACCTTGATTTCCTTGATCTGCACCACAGACTGGTTGCGCTTGGCTTCCTTTTTCTTCTGCTGCTGCTCATACTTGAACTTGCCGAAGTCCATGATACGGCAAACAGGAGGCTCTGCATTGGCGGCAACTTCCACCAGATCAAGTCCCGCTTCCTTGGCAAGGGCAAGAGCTTCCAGTTTGGGAAGAATGCCAATCTGCTCGCCTTCCGCGCCAATCACCCGCACTTCGCGGGCACGAATCTGATCGTTTCGGCGAACTCCGTCCTGCGGCACATCACGCCGAAATCTCATGTTAGGAGAAGCTATAGCTCATCCCTCCGCGTTTGAAAGGTTCCTCACTGTCCGCCCGGATCATCGCCGCCAGATCTTCCACAGTATGGAAACCTGCGTTCTCGCCCGAGCGCAGGCGTACATTAACGCCCTCGTCCTGCACTTCCCTGTCGCCGACGACAAGGATGTAAGGTATCTTGGAAAGCTGGGCTTCGCGAACCTTGAACCCCAGTTTTTCGTTACGAGTATCAACCTCAACGCGTACACCCAGGGCGGCAAGCCGCTCCTGCGCCTTTTTCGCATAGTCGAGTTGCTCGTCAGTGACATTGAGAATGCGAGCCTGCACCGGCGCAAGCCAAGTGGGGAACGCCCCCGCATAATGTTCGGTGAGCACGCCGATAAAGCGTTCCAGAGATCCCAGAATGGCCCGGTGCACCATGACCGGACGATGCCGGGCACCATCTTGCCCCACATACTCGAGGTTGAAGCGCTCCGGCAGGGTAAAATCCACCTGAATGGTGGAAAGCTGCCACTCGCGCCCGATAGCATCAGTCACCTTGATATCGATCT
This sequence comes from uncultured Mailhella sp., assembly GCA_910579055.1. Taxonomy (GTDB): domain Bacteria; phylum Desulfobacterota; class Desulfovibrionia; order Desulfovibrionales; family Desulfovibrionaceae; genus Mailhella. The sequence continues at coordinate 1,332 of CAJTSU010000177.1, forward strand.
TGGGCCCGTAGAACGCGCCATCGCCTTCATTGATCCGATAGGGCTTGCCCTCTTTCTCCACGGCCTTGATCAGGGCGTTGGTCGCCAATTCCCAGGCTTCGTCCGACCCGATACTGTCAGTCGGGCGCGTGGAGATGAAAATGCGGTAGGAGAACCCGAAGAGTTCCATGAGGTCGGCAGAAAGATGCATCACCCCGAGGATTTCCTCTTCCAGCTGTTCCGGTGCGCACAGAATATGCGCATCGTCCTGCGTAAACTGGCGGACGCGCAAAAGCCCGTGCAGTGTGCCGGACTTTTCATGCCGGTGCACCACGCCCAGCTCGAACATGCGCATGGGCAAATCGCGGTAGGAACGCTGGTGCTGGTTGTACATGAGCATGTGTCCCACGCAATTCATGGGCTTGACGCCGTGTACGTCGCCTTCGATCTCTGTAAAATACATATTGGCGCGATAATGATCGTAATGGCCGGATTTTTCCCACAGCTCGCGGCGCAGAATCTGCGGCCCCTGCACAAGCTGATAGCCGCGTTTCAGATGCTCGCGGCGCAAAAAATCTTCCAGAATGGTACGCAGCAACATCCCCTTGGGAAGCCAGAAGGACATACCGGGAGCGACATCTTCATGAAAACAGAACAGATCAAGTTCCTTGCCCAGCTTGCGATGATCACGGCGTTTGGCCTCTTCAATGCGATCCAGATGGGCCTTGAGTGCCTTTTCATCCCCAAACGCCGTTCCATAAATACGTGAAAGCATGGGATTTTTTTCATCACCGCGCCAGTATGCGCCCGCCACGGAAAGCAGCTTGAACGCCTTTGCCAGCCCGGTGCGGGGCAGGTGCGGCCCGCGGCACAGGTCGAGAAATTCGCCACACTGGTACAAGGACACGCTATCCGCATCGATAGCTTCAATAATTTCGGCCTTGTAGCTTTCACCCTTGGATTTGAACAGATTCACGGCGTCAGCCTTTGCCATTTCCGAACGGACAAAGAGCGCATCTTCCGCCACAATCTTGCGCATTTCCTCTTCAATAAGAGGCAGATCGTCCGCAGTAAACGGACGTTCCACTTCAAAGTCATAATAAAAGCCCGAATCAATGGAAGGGCCGATGGTCACTTTGGCATCGGGGAAAAGGCGTTGCACGGCGGCGGCCATAATATGCGACGTGGAGTGACGCAGCAGGGCCAGACCATCCGGGTCTTCAGCGGTGACAGGCACCACCGTGCGCGCGTTCTCGGGCAGCGGAGAAGAAAGGTCGTAGAGTTTTTCGCCGTCGGGGAGAGTCACACGGGCGGCCAGGGCGGCCTTGAACTGTTTGCCGGAAAGACCGAGCTTCAGCACGTCCCCGCAGCTTGCTCCGGAAGAGACTTCCACGGAGCTTGATTCGCCTCCCGTATTGATAACGGAAATCTGCATGGCAAAACTCCCAAAGCGCGGGCACCAACTCCCGCGTACAAACCAAGAAAGGGGAGGCGCGAACCTCCCCCTTCCCAATATTTTTTATGGTAGGCACGAGCAGACTTGAACTGCTGACCCCTTCCGTGTCAAGGAAGTGCTCTGCCACCTGAGCTACGCGCCTGTACCGTTCGGTGAGAAATCGTTTTAGACGCGGAGCCGATATTCGTCAAGCGTTTTTTACACTGTCAGCGAATTTTCCTGCCTCTGTTGCTGAACGGTGTTGATGGCGCTGCGCGAGACGTGTATTTTTACTGCGGCACGGGCGGCAACATCCGTTGCCGCGAGGCTGCTGACAAAGCCGGCAGTCTCAGCGCACGGTTCCGTTGCGGCGCGAAAATTTCCGTAAAGGAGAGCAGTTCCCATGCCGAAAGAGTCCGTACACGTCCTTCCTTCTTTGCCTGCCGACCTGCCGCGCGGAAAAGAGCTTGTCATCGCGGCCCATTGCGCCCCTCTCTCCTGCCGAACCTTTGCCCAACGCTATGCGCAAGGTCATCCCGTGTTATTATGCTGCCCCAAACGGGAAGAAGAGATGCCCCTGGCGCGGCGCATGACGCAGGCCCTGCGGGAGCTTCAGCCATCCGGTCTGCGCGTGATCCGCATGTGGATGCCATGCTGCGGCATCCCCGAACTGCTGGAACGTATCCAACACAACGAGGGTATGAATATTCCGGTTGCCCTTTCCACCCTGAGCAGGAGAGGACAAGACAGGGGGGAGGGCATTGCCCTGCTGCCGCCCCCCAAAGCGGGGCTGTGACGCAAAGCTTCGCTTTGCGCTGTTTTTCCGATTGGGTCTATTATGGCGCCATGTTGAACCGCTATGCGGGATGTGTACTTTTGCTTTGACACGGACGGCCCGCTCGCGCCTCCGGCGGTCAAGGTTGTTTTTTATCAACACCATAATTATACTAGAGCATGCTGATTTATTTTCAGGAGATTCCATGTCAAAGAATCGAGCTATCATTAAAATAAATGAAGAATTGTGCAACGGTTGTGGCGTGTGCCTGCCCTCCTGCGCCGAAGGCGCGCTGCGCATTGAAAACGGCAAATTGAGGCTGATTGCCGACAAGCTGTGCGACGGCCTGGGCGCATGCCTTGGTTCCTGCCCGCGCGGCGCGCTCAGCATTGAATTGCGCGAGGCCGATCCCTTTGAAGACCCCGCTCATGGCTTTGCCTGCCCTTCGGCACAGCCGCATTCCGCCCCCGCCGCACCGGAATCTTCACCCGAAAGCTCCTCCGGCACTTCCGGCGCAGCTGCGACACAGGCCAACTGGCCGCTCAAGCTTGCGCTTGCGCCTGCAAACGCCCCCTTCCTGCGTAACGCGGATATCCTGCTCACGGCGGACTGCGCTCCCGGAGCCTGTGCCTCTTTCCATTTCCACCATGTCCGATCCAGACCGCTGTTACTGTGCTGCCCCAAACTGGAGGACAAAGCGGGCATCGTAAGCAATCTTGCCGCGCTGATCCGTGAGGCTGCCCCCGCGTCCTTCACCATCATGCGCATGGAAGTGCCTTGCTGCGGCATCCCTGAGCTGCTGGTTGCGGCACAGCGCGAGGCGGGATCGGCCATCCCCGTGCATGTGCGGGTGCTGGATCGCTTCGGCAGCGAGGCGGAACTCCGCCGGAGCCCAGCGCTTCAAGCGCTGTGCTGAAAACCTGCCCTTTCTCACGTTGCGTCCCGCGTTTCCGAACTATATCATATGGGCTGTTCACAAGAAACGCTGCACCGCTCTTTTCGAGGATTACAACATGGATTGCTCCGACCGCTCCACTCCGCCCCGTCCGACCCCGGAAGTGGGCCGCCGCGTGGAGGAACTCCTGCGTGAACAACTTGAAGAACGGGGCGTCAAGCCCCGCGCGCTCCGTCCGGAGGAAATCTCCCGCGATATGAAATGTTACATTGCCCCGGACAACAGCATGACCTATTTCTGGCGGGGGGAAGCGATCCTGCATGTCATGCCGGAAGTTCGGCCCGACTCTGTGTTGTGGCGCATGTTTACCGGAGACGACATGCCGGATATGCCGCGGCCCAACCTTTCCGAACACGTTTGACCCGCCGGAACCGGGCGGTCCAAGGACAGCATGTTATGAACGCGCTGCACGCTGTGGGGAGCACTCCCCTCATCCATCTGGAAAAACTTTCCCGCGAATGCGGGGCGCAGCTTCACATCAAACTGGAAATGCGCAACCCCGGAGGCTCCGTCAAGGATCGAGCGGCCAGGGCGTATATTGAAGATGCGTTCGCGCGCGGCCTGCTCGCGCCCGGCGGAACGGTGGTTGAAGCCACCAGCGGAAATCTGGGCATAGGCCTGGCTTTTGTCTGTGCCGCACTGGATTTGCATCTGGTGTTGACCATGCCCGCCTCAGCCAGCCGGGAGCGCATGATCCTGCTGCGCGGCATGGGCGCGGAGCTGATTCTGACCGACGCGGCCCTTGGCATGCGCGGCGCGCTGGAAAAGGCGAAAGAAATCCTGCACTCCACGCCCGGCGCATTCCAGCCCGCACAATTCGAAAACCCTGCCGGCCCTGCGGCACACTATGCGAGCACCGGCCCGGAAATCATGGCCGCCTGCCGTGAGCAGGGCTTTGAACCCGCCGCCTTCGCCGCCGGTGTCGGTTCAGGCGCGACCCTGTGCGGCACGACAACATATTTGAAAGAACACTATCCCAATCTCCGGGCCTTTGCGGCGGAACCTGCCGAATCCCCCCTGCTTTCCGGCGGAAAGGCCGCTCCTCACGGCATTCAGGGTATCGGCGCGAATTTCGTGCCCAAGGTTTACGACCCCGCTCTGGTGGATGGCGTACTTGCTGTTTCCACCGCCGACGCGAAGGCCCGCCTGCTGCTACGCAGGGAAGGAATAAACGCAGGCATATCTTCCGGCGCGAATCTGCGGGCCGCCATGCTGCTGGCCGCGCGCCCCGAATTCAAGGGAACCCACATTGTTACCATTGCCTGTGATACGGGCGAACGCTACCTTTCTACCGATCTCTTCCCCCACGATGCTGATGGGGCCGACAAATAAAGGCGCACACATGAACTGCGAAGAACCACGCATGATCGCTCCCGTCCGTGTGGCGGGCCTGGAAGATGTCGCCGCCGATCTGTGCAGAACGGAATCTCTGGATTCGGTTCTGCACGGCACATTGTGCGACGCCCCCCTGCCCGCCTACGACAAACTCAAGGAAATTCTCGACCGGCTTAAATCCGTGCTCTTTCCCGGCTATTTCGGGCCCTCGCGGATTCACATGGAATCCCTGCGCTATCATGTGACCGCCAATCTGGATTCCATCTATCGCCTGCTGGCCGAACAAATCCGCCGGGGCGGCTGTTTTGCCGGGGCAGACTATACCAGAGACTGCCCCGGCTGCGAAACCACCTCCATGGACATTGCCATGCGTTTCATGCGGCAGCTTCCAGAAATCCGGCGCCTGCTGGCGCTGGATGCACAAGCGGCCTACGAAGGCGATCCGGCTGCTTCCAGCCCCGGCGAGACAGTGTTCTGCTACCCATCCATGCTGACCATGATCCATCACCGCATCGCCCATGCACTGTATTCACTGAAAGTGCCGGTCATTCCCCGCATCATCGCGGAAATGGCCCACTCCGCAACGGGCATCGACATCCACCCCGGCGCGAACATCGGCGAAAACTTCTTCATTGACCACGGCACCGGCGTGGTCATCGGCGAAACCTGCATCATCGGCAAGGGATGTCGTCTGTACCAGGGGGTCACACTGGGAGCGCTTTCCTTCCTGAAAGCTGACGACGGCACGCTGGTCAAGGGCTTACCCCGTCACCCCATTCTGGAAGACAACGTCACCGTTTACGCCGGAGCATCCATCCTGGGACGCATTACCATCGGCGCAGGATCGGTCATCGGCGGCAACGTATGGCTGACCCGAAGCGTTCCCGCGGGCAGTAAAATCGTCCAGGCCAGCGGAGCCAAGGCCAAGCCGGGAGAATTGCTGGGAAAAAAGGAAGAGGACTGTCAGGCATCCAGAGCAGTTAACTGATGTTGTGTTTTTTCGGGGCGCGGGCGTATCCCGTCGGGGGGAGTTATTCCCGCCCCTACTGATGACAACCCCCGCTTCGCGGCGTTTGCGCCGTCCAGGCCGCAAAGTGGCTTGACGGAAAGGCACGAAAATCGCTCGCTTTA
>CAJTSU010000178.1 GCA_910579055.1 uncultured Mailhella sp.
TGAAGCAGGAACCCACCTGTGGTGCGGCGTAAGCCGCTACCGATAGGAATCCCCCTTTAGGCGGGGGAGGATGTCAAATTATCATCTGACAACAAAACCGCCCGCTTCAACCCGGCGCGGCGCATGCAGCCGCGGCATTCCCGCTCCGCGTCCCGCAGCACCGTTCCTGCATCCAGGGTCAGAAACTTACGATCCCGGTACAGAAAACGTCCGTCCACCATACTGTCCGTCACATTCTCCCGCGTCGCTTCATACACAATCCGGCCCACAACATCCCGCCCCACAGCGGGCAATGTATGCGGCATATCCAGATCCAGCGCGATCAAATCCGCCTTCTTTCCCACTTCCAGCGAGCCGATCTCCGCTTCCTGCCCCATGGCTCTCGCTCCGCCCAAGGTGGCGATTTCCAGCGCTTCCGGCGCGGGCAAGGCCAGAGGGTTATTAAGCAACGCCTTTTGCAGCACCGAAGCCTGCCGCATCTCCAGGAAGGAATCCATGTGGTTGTGCGCGCCGTCCAGCCCCAGAGCCACATTAACGCCCATACTCCGCAGCTCGGCAACCGGCGCGAAGCCCGATGACATTTTGGTGTTTGACGAAGGACAATGTACCACATGCGTCCCCGTATCCGCCAGCACCCGCTTTTCCTCATCGTCCAGCCACACGCAATGCGCCAGCAGCACGTCTTCCCCTGTATATCCGAGTTCATGCAGGTACAGCACGTTGCGCATATGGCGGCTGCCTTCCACCAACGCGATCTCTCCCCTGTTTTCCGAAGCGTGGGTATGCAGGCGCAGGCCGTTTGCGCGCGCCAAAACCCGGGCCGAAGCCAGCAGGGCGTCCGAGCAGGAAGGAATAAAGCGCGGAGCCACCGCATAACGCAAACGCCCATTGCCCCGCATATGCCACTTGCGGATCAGCCGTTCCGTCTCCCGCAGATTGTCCGCCGTACTTTCCCGCATGGCGGCCGGCACGCTCTCACCCTCGTCCATCATGCACTTGCCGAACAGACCGCGCAGGCCAACTTCCTCCATGACCTCGAAAATCGCATCTTCGTGCCGGATCGTCCCCATATCCACCAGCGCCGTGGTTCCGCTGCGGATCAGTTCCAGCGCGGCCAGCCGGGCGGAAGCCGCATTACTTGAGGCGCTGTGCGAGCCTTCCAGCGGCCAGGTGCGTTTTTCCAGCCAGTCCATCAGCTCCAGATCATCGCACAGGCCCCGGAACAAAATCTGCGTGGTATGCATATGCGCCTGGATCAGGCCGGGCAACAACACCCTGCCGCTCATGTCCACCTGTTCCGCGCCCTGTGCTTCAGGCAGGCTGGCGATGTCCACCCCCAAGGCCGCGATATGATCCCCGTCTGTCAGGATATCCGCGTCCAAAATCTCCCGCCGGGCGTTCATGGTCACGACCCGTCCACCGTGCAGCAAATATTTCATCAAAAATTCCTTCGACTGGATAGTTGGAGTCATAGGGTAAATGGTAAACGCAAGGAATCTCCCGCACTGCTGCTACGAAGGCCGCGTTTTGTCGCGGAGGAATTTTCCGAAATTTGCTCCGGTGAGGCTTAAGTTCGCTTTTTTTAAAATACGATGTACGGTCATATGGGAAACCGAGGGCGCGAACTTGAGTTCCACAGCTTTGTCGGTGAGAAGCTTTATTGTCCAGCGCGCATGACCTGCCGGGGCTTCAGAACACGCAAGGGCTATAAGACGGGCTTCAAATTCACTATCAAAGATAACGGCTCGCGGCGGTGTTTGCCTTTTCTTGCGCTCCAAGGCCGCCTCAAGCCCTTCCTCGATAAACCGTTTTTTGATGTGCTCTATAGTTCTGGATGTAACCCCTATGGCCCTGGCAACTTGCGCCACTGTCCATGCGGGGCCATGCTCCCCCGCATCACAAAGCAATAAGGCACGGGCATTCATAAATTTTTTCGCTCCGGTTTTACGGTTGCGCGTTATGGCTTCAAGGGTATTTCGTTCAGTTTCCAGCAAGGTAATTTTATACCGGGGAGCCATGACAATCTCCTTGGGTTTCCATGACGTTATTCCTTTTTTAAAAATTACAAAACTTTTAATATTTGCCCTGCTCCAGAATACTGTTGAACCTATTCTTGACCGCCGGGGGCGCGAGCGCATATCGGCAAAGCCCATCGAGCGTCATCAGGAGCTTGCTACCTTTGCGGCAACGAATATTGCCGCCCGTGCCGTGATGAAAATACACGTCACGCACAGCGCCATCAACACGGTTCTACTACAGAACCCTTATTTTTGTGGGCAGCCCATCAGGGGATTAACCATAAAGAAAAATTACCTTGTGCCGAAGTTAATAGGCAGCTATTTGGTATCCGTGAGGCGGCTGAGAACTTCTTTCCGTTCTTGCGGTTGTTTTCCGGCTGTACAGAAAACAAGCGAGGTTCCTGCAGGCCTGAGAACTGCGGTATCCTATACCCGAAATAAAAACCGCCGCAGTCTGCTCCATTTGCGGGAAGCTGGTACACAGATGTATATCTGACTTTGACAGTGGAGGTTGACATATGACCATTCGGACGCGGATTCTTTTGGTATTCATTTTAGCGGTGTTGCTTATCTCAAGCGGCGTTATCGGTTATGCGACAGTGCAAATGCGCGATGACGCTCAAGATTATTATGTATCGTCATCAAGCGCGCAGCTGCGTCTGATGAACGATTATATAGAGACATTTATGAGTACGGCCGTCCACAATGCGGCCATACTGGCCAATGATGTTGAGTTCGCCAATGCCGCAAATGTGTTTCCTCGTTATGTGGAGAAGGACAGTGAGACGACGTTCAGCTTTGCCGAGTTAAACCCGGAGGCCCGCCATCTGCTGGAACCTCTGCTTGCTCTCGACAAGGGCTATGACGACTATGTGGAAGTTTACGCCGGTTATGCCGACGGAAGCCTCATTACCACTCTGGAGGGCCTCAAGTTCGGCCCCCGGTTCGATATGAGCAAACGCCCGTGGTATCAGGCCCGCGCCAGATCCATGGACGATGTGGGGCTGGCCGACGCCTATACTTCCCTGTCCGGAGAGACGGTTTTCGCCATCACCCACAAGATGAAGGACGCACAGGGCAAGCTTGCGGGGGTTCTCGGTATTGACGTTACCCTTAAAGGGCTGGCCGATCGATTCGAGGAATTGAGCAAGGGCGACAACGGTTATTTTGTCCTTATCGAAAATACGGGCAAAATTTTGTGTGAGCCGGAGCATCCTGATTTTGTGGGCAAAGTGTTGGGCAAGGATATCAACGAGCCCAATCTGGTAAAGGTTTTTGAAACGCAGAACGGCATTGTGCACCTTGAGCTGGACGGTGAACCCGCCCAGGCTAATGTCATGACCAACGCCTTCGGCTGGAAGCTGATTTCCGTGCAAACGGATGCGGCCATTTTCAGCCGCAGTAATGCCACTGTGCATCATGTGGCTCTGCTCACTATGGGATTGACGCTGGTAGCTCTGCTGGGCGCGGCCTGGCTGGTTCGCTCTGTCAACAGGCCGTTGTCGCTCATTGTCCGCACGGCCAGCGACATTTCGACGGGCAATCTGGACGCCGGTCTTGATCCCAAAGACTACTACGGTGAACTTGCCCAACTGCAACAGGCCCTCAGCAGTATGGTCAATACTCTCAAGGCCCGCATTGCCGAGGCCGCCGAGCAGTCGGAACTGGCCCGGCGGGAGGCGGCCAAAGCTCAGGAAGCCGTGGCTCAGGCCGACGAAGCCCGCCGCCAGGCGGAACATGCCCGTCGTGAAGGAATGTTGGCCGCCGCTGAAAAACTGGAGGGTGCTGTCGGCATGATCAGTTCGGCCTCCACCCAGCTGGCCGCCCGGATCCAGCAATCCGACCAGAACGCGGCCGAAGCCGCCCATCGCCTTTCCGAAGCCGCCACGGCCATGACTGAGATGAATTCCACAGTGCAGGAAGTGGCCAGGAACGCTTCTTCCGCTTCCTCGGCTTCGGCCGAAACCAGAGAAAAAGCCGAAGCCGGGGCGCGTGTGGTGGAGCGTTCCCTGCGGCGTATCGAGTCTGTGCATCAGGTTTCGCTGGAACTCAAGGAAGACATGGGCCGGCTCAACGAGCATGCCCGCTCCATTGACCAGATCATGGGCGTGATTTCGGATATCGCGGATCAGACCAACCTGCTGGCTCTCAACGCGGCTATTGAGGCGGCCCGCGCCGGGGAGGCGGGTTCGCCGTGGTGGCCGACGAGGTGCGCAACCTGGCCGAAAAGACCATGGCCTCCACCCACGACGTGAGCAATGCCATCAATGCCATTCAGGAAAGCACGGCCAAGAGCACGGTTTCGGTGGACAACGCCGTGGCCCGGATCGAGGAAGCCACGCAGTTTGCCAACGAATCCGGACGCTCCCTGGAAGATATCGTGGCCACAGCCGAAACCACGGCCGACCAGGTCAACGCCATCGCCACAGCCAGCGAGGAGCAATCCGCCGCCAGCGAGGAGATTAACCACTCGATCCTGCACTGCAATGACATGAGCCGCCTGATTTCCGATGCCATGAACGAGGCCGCCCGAGCCGTATCGCACATGGCGGAGCAGGCTCAAAGCCTGGCTGGCCTTGTGGAAAGCATGAAGCACGATTAGGCGAAAAATTGCTTTTTGTGCCTCTCTGCGAGCAGGTTGGGCATAACCGCCGTGAGCGAGCCTCATATGCGGAGCGATCCAATATATTTGGATCGCTCCGCAGCAGAGTAGTGCTGAACATATCCTTGACCGCCGAAGGCGCGAGCGAGCCGGCAGCGGATACATTGCCTTATCTCTGCTGTTGCCATTCATAAGGCTCCTTCGTCGCCTGATGACCTCCGCCCGCCCGTGCCGTGGTAAAAATACACGTCTTGCGCAGCGCCATCAGCACGGTTCTGCAGCAGAGCCGAGATAATTTTATCCTTGACGAAAGAGGGAGATTTGATTAAATGGAGCCATAAGAGGCAGAAGTCATGAAGCGTTTTTCCGTCACAGCCATATCTCCGGCATTGAGAAAGTTGGGCAGTTTACTGTTTGTCTTTCTTATTTTGTGCGGAGTAGGGCAGCAGGCCACTGAATTCACGAAGCGGAATTCCGGGCGTGCTCTCTGCACTTGTGAACAGACGGGCATAAACCAGGCTTCTATTCTCGCATCCTCCAGCTATCTGGCGATGCCGCGCGTAGTGGAGCTGACCCAGGAGCTCCGCGATTCAGAATCGTCCTTTGAGCCGTTGTACGCGCTCGCTGCGGATCGGGATGTCGCCTCCCTTTTTGCAAACTCTCTCTCCCTTTGGAACAGTGCAGACATCCCCGCGCAGCTTAGCCGTTATTACGGTATGCTGCCGCTTCCGAACGCACCACCAGCACGCTCCTGAAGTGTTATGTCGTCTGATGCCGCATTGATGAATTCTTCGATATGATGAATTTACATTGCCGTCATATGTGATATTTTACTACAGGAGTCTATTATGTCTCTCGATACTATCGTGCTGTTCACCTGTGCGGGGTTCTTGGCTCTGTCCGCTATTTTCGGACTTTTCGGCGCGCGTCTTAATAAGTAACGCACGTTTGACGATCTCCTCATCACAACTCCCGGAACGAAGCCTTGTTTGAGGCTTCGTTCCGGAGGGGGCGGAGGCAGGGCACCATAAAAGTGTTGTGCCGCCGCAGTTGCCTGCCGCAACTGAAGGAGTGTTACTCTGGAAGTTGGAGGCGTGGCGGTCAAATTTTGCTCGGCTTGATTCCATAATCAAATCAGTTTCAAGGCAAAGCCGATTCTGAGTAAACAAGCCTTTTACCGTCCTTCACGCCACGTATTGCGGGAAAAAATCGGCCCATGCCGCCGAACTATTTCATCGTTTTGCTTTGGTTTCCGCAACGCCTTGCTGCCGGACTTTTTGTTGATATCCTGGATTTGATTCAGCTGTACTTCGCGTAATCTCCCGTAATATGCGCGACGCGCGTTTTGCCCTTTTATTTGTTCAGGACAAGTCATGAAGCGTTTTTCTGTCACCTCCATATCCCCGGCATGTAAGCAGCTGTACAGTCTGTTGCTTATGTTCCTTCTTTTTGCGGGGATGGGGCGCGCTTTGACTCCTGCACAGGAAAAGTTCCAGAATCCCACTGTCTCACACCTTGCCGCCAGTCAGGCATTCGTCCAGCTCGAAAGTCCCCACTTTCTCATGCCCCGCGCAGAAGCGCAGATCCGAAATGTCGGGGAATATCATCCTCTCCATCATCCTCTTGCTCTGACGGAAACGTCGACGGCAAGCCTGTCCGCCACGAATGTTCTCCTTCTCGTGGCTGGCATGGAACGCCCTTCTCTCCCGGGCGATCCCTACGGCATGCTGCCCCTGCCCCACGGGCCACCATTCTTCTCCTGAAACAAACGTCGGCTTGGTAAAGGCGTTTTTGGCGAGCGAACGAGTTCGCGTTTCCATGCGCCGTATCAGTCAGCAACTCAACTTTCTGGAGAAAATTATGGTTTCCGAACTTCTTGTTGCGGTTTTGTGCCTCGTGTTTGTGGGATTTGCCATTGTACTCGGCGTAGCCGGTGCACGCAGCGGTAAAAAGCACTCTATGGCCGAAGCCGGAAAGACAGATGAATCCTAGAGTGTTTTGTGCTTGAAAGTATCTGCCAGGAAGGATCCTATGTTCTGGCGCGCAGGTTTCACGCCTCCGCCGGAGCGTAACGCCGCAAGTGAATTGCGGCTACTCCGTCGGAGCGGTGCCCTTAGCCGTTAGCGCGCAGCGCTTTACGGATAAGGAG
>CAJTSU010000179.1 GCA_910579055.1 uncultured Mailhella sp.
TCCCGTTTTGGAAGCACCATATATTCATATCCTTATTTTTGCAATTAGGCACTAGCGCCGCCGGATGAAGATCACACTGCCGTCTTCCAGTTCCACGCGTTCGCGGCAGGGGTTCTTGTATTGCCGCCAGGCATAGAACAGCAGGCAGAGCCCGACAAAGAGCAGCGGCAGGCAAAGTATTTGCCCCATGGTCAGCCAGCCGCCGTAGAGATAGCCCAGCTGGGGGTCGGGGATACGAAAAAATTCCACCGTGATGCGGGCAAGAGCGTATCCGACGGCAAAGAGTCCGGACACCGCGCCCATGGGGCGGGGTTTGCGGGAATAGATCCAGAGGACCAAAAAAAGCAGCAGCCCTTCCAGTCCGGCTTCATATAACTGGGTAGGATGACGGGGCAGTTCTCCCGCGCCGGGGAAAACCATGGCCCAGTCCACGTCGCTGACCTTGCCCCACAGTTCACCGTTAATGAAGTTGCCGATACGCCCGCAAAGCAGGCCAAGCGGAGCGAGCGGAGCGACAAAGTCCAGCACGTCGAGGAAGCGCTTGCCGTGTTTTTTCGCCCAGAACAGGGAGATAAGCATAACCCCGAGAAGACCGCCGTGGAAGGACATGCCTCCGTTCCACACCCGCAGAATTTCCATGGGGTCGGCCTGGTAGGTTGCGAGGTCATAGAACAGAACATAGCCCAGGCGCGCGCCCACAACCACACCGAGCATGGCCCAGGTGACGAAGTCGTCCACCTGATCCTTTTTCCAGCCGGAACCGGGGCGGGATGCCCGGTAACGTCCCAACAGCCAGGCCAGCAGAAAGGCTATCACGTACATGAGGCCGTACCAGTGCAGGCGCACGGGGCCGAGGGAAACGGCAACCGGATCAATGGCGGGATAGGCAAGCATATGTTCCTCGAAAGAAAGGCATGATGTAGTGAAAGACTCCGCTTTTGGAACGGAGCTGCGCGAAACAGATGAGGACTCATACCACAAATGCCCCGGTTGCGCCAGTCCGGGGATTGCTCTGCTATAGAATAGCGATGCCGCTCGATCGGCCTTGCCGATACTCGCTCTCGCCTGCGTTTGGCGCGGAAAACGCCGCGCGGCCTTCGGCTCGGCCTCCATGGCTCGCTACGCGCGCCTCCGGCGGTCAAGGTTATTTTCAACACGGTTCTACAACAAAGCGTTCAACGCGTTTACAAGAGCACCGGCGATTTCCTCTTTGCGGAATGGCCCGGACTGCGCTAGGTTATTTTTACGGAACCGCCAGGTGACAAACCCCGCTTCGCGGGGTTTGCGCCGTCCAAGCCGCAACCCGCTCGCAATTTTCGGGGCTGCCGACTTTGTCAGCAGCCTCAGGAAACGCTTTAATCAGCTCTTTTCCGGAGGCCCGCGCCATGCCACGTCCGTCACGTTTTCTGCTTCTGCCCTTCCTCTTGTCCCTGACAGGCATATTGTTCTGCTGCTGGAATCTCTGGGGTTCACCCGAAGCCCTGTGCGTGACCGAGGGCTGCCGTTTGTTTCAGGATTTTACCATAGGGGGAATTTCCCTGTGGCTCATTGGCGCGCTTTCCTTTGCCGTGTTTTTGCTCGCGGCGCTGACGGGCTTTGCCGCGGCGGGCCATGTTATCGCCGCATGCGGCCTGATGCTGGATTGTGTGCTGCTTTGCGTCATGATCGCCGCCGCTCCCTGTTTCAACTGTCTGCTCGTTGGTCTGCTGCTGGCACTGGTGTTTCTGGCCTTCCGCACAGCCCGGAGGGAACAGCGAGAAGGAGGGCGGATCAATGAGTTCCGGCGGCCCGGGCGTTCCGCTTCGCCGTTGTTCGCCCTGTGGGGGGTATTGTTTCTGCTCGATGCAGGCGTGGTCGCGCACGGCATGATGAAGCCCTGGCCTCTGCCCGCGGGGAATGCGGCCGGTTCGGCGCGTGTTTATTTCTCGCCCTCCTGCGAGGCCTGCCGCGCCCTGGTTGCGGCAGCGGCGGGAGAAGACGCGAGCGTGGCATGGTATCCCGTGGCCGAAAGGGAGCGTGACCTTGTTGTGATTGCGGAAATTATCCGCCGCACAGCGGCGGGAGAAAGTCTGTCCTCCGCACTGGATGCGGCTCTGATCTCTTCGCCGGTTTGGGAAAAACCGGCGCCTGCTTTGCCGGGGCTTCCGCAGCGGGCGCTTTTGCAGCTGCGCCTGTGGCGCAACCGGGCGCATGTGCTGGAGGCGGGGTCGGAACGCCTGCCCTTTGTGGAATTTACCGGGGCTCCCGCCGTGCTGCTGCGTGACGTGCCCTCTCAGGCCGCGCCCAAAACGTCTGATCAAGCCCTTGAACGATCCTCTTCCGACACAGGGAAGCAGGAAAATGTTCCCCGCAGGGCGGAGGATTCTCTGTTTGGCGTGAGCGGGTTCTGCACGGGAGAAGAGCCGTGTGAAAAACCGGGGAACGCCGACCGTGGCTCCCTGCACGAACTCATGAACAGCGCGAGCTGACGGCATCACCGTTTGGGGGGGAGTGATTTTTATGGATGTTCTGACTGGTTCGGTAAAAAAACGTGCTCCCGCATCTTGTGTATTTGTTATAAATCCGCTAGGCTAAGCCGTTCAGGTTCTCTACGGTTTTAGAGCCTAAATTCTCAATGTCTGGCTGCATATGGGCTTGTCCCCCTGCCGCCGGGCGCTTGTTGTGGGTCAGCATGAATGTGACGGAAATATGTGCCGCGCGGCGTGAGGAGCTTCTCGGGGCGTGGGTGGAGAAATTCATCTCCTCCTATCCCCTGCAGAGTGCGGGGTTCGTGCGCACCAGCACGGATCCTTTCGCAAACCCGGTAGGGCAGACCATTCGGGCCAGCCTGGGGGTTCTGTTTGATGCCGTGATCGGGCTGGATGCCTCTCCCCACGAGGTGAAGGCCGCTCTGAACGATCTGATCCGTTTGCGTGCGGTGCAGGATTTTACGCCGTCGCAGGCCGTGGGGCCGTTGTTTCTGCTCAAGGATATTGTGCGGACGCTTCTGTTCGGCCCTGATCCCGCGAAATCGAAAGATAAAAACGAGCAATCCGGACGCGAGGACGCCGCGCGAGCCCGCCCGCCCGCCGCAGAGATTCTGGATGGCTGCTTTGAGGCGGAAGCCCGCCTGGACAGCCTGGCTCTTCTTGCGCTTGACCTGTACGCCGCTGACCGGGAACGTATTTTCAGAATGCGGGTGGACGAGGTAAAACGCGCCCAGTCTTCGCTGTTGCGCTGGGCGCAGCGGCAGGGCCTGCCTCCGGAGGGTACGGAACCGGAGAAGGGAACGCGCAGCGGGGGTTCGCCGCGCTGTAACTGATTGATTTTTGCGCCTTTCCGTCCCGCTTTTTACGGCGTGGACGGCGCGGATACCATGAAGCGGGGTTTGTAATCCGGCTGGATCGGCTGAAGAGGGGCTTGCATCGGCTCGCGCCGACAACGCATAAAGCGGGGCGACCCGCACCGGCGGGAAGAGCGTTCTTCCTGAAACCGTCAATCCGAGGGGTAGTGGAATGACCATCGCATTGGTAGCAACCCTGCTCATCCTGATCGTGGGGTGGGGTGGCTCAATGATTGGCCTGCAAGGCGTGCTCGGCGCATTGCCTCTGGCCGCTCTGGCCGTGTTTATCGTTGGTTTCGTCTGGAGAGTGGTGCACTGGGCCAAGTCGCCCGTGCCGTTTGCCATTCCCACTGTGGGCGGCCAGCAGCGTTCTCTGGACTGGATCAAGCCTTCGCGGCTGGACGCGCCGTGGACCACCGCCGCTGTGGTCGGGCGCATGGCGCTGGAAGTGCTGACCTTCCGCTCCCTGTTCCGCAATACCGCTGCCGAACGCGCCGCCGTCAACGGCGTGCCCCGCCTGACGTATTATTCCTCCAAATGGCTGTGGGTGTTTGCGTTGCTGTTCCATTACAGCATGCTGGTCATCATCATGCGCCATGCCCGCTTCTTCCTTGAGCCGGTGCCGGTGTGCATCCAGGTTATCGAATTTCTGGACGGCGTGATGCAGGTCGGCCATCCCCGTTTCTATCTTACCGATGCCTTTATTCTGGCCGCGCTGGGCTTTCTTTTCCTGCGTCGCCTGTATACCGAAAAACTGCGCTACATTTCTCTGCCTGCCGACTGGTTCGCGCTGTTCCTGCTGATCTGCGTGGCCGGATCGGGCACCTGCATGCGTTATATCGACAAGGTGGACATTGCCCAGGCCAAGGTGTTCATCATGAACCTGGTCACGTTCTCTTTCTCTTCTCTGTCCACTGAAGGCCTCAGCCCCATCTTCTTTATCCACCTCACCTTCGTGAGCGTGCTGCTGGCCTATTTCCCCTTCTCCAAACTGATGCATATGGGCGGCGTGTTTATGTCTCCCACGCGCAACATGAAGGTGAACACCCGTGAAGAACGGCATGTGAACCCGTGGAACCCGCCCAAGAAGTTCCACACCTATGCCGAATATGAGGACGACTTCCGCGATGCTATGGCCGAAGCCGGTCTGCCGCTGGAAAAGCAGCCTGAACCCGCAACGGAAGCCGGCAACGGCGTCGGCGCCTAAGGAGTTACGGCCATGCCCAAAATGCCCACACCTGCTGAATTGCTGGCCGCAACGCCGGCTTTTCCCGACAAGGGATGGATGGACGTCAAGTCGGAAATCCGCCCCGGGAACTTTTGTTACCCCGCCAAACCGGATACCCTGCTTGGCCTCGGCTTCAAGCGCGCCCATGCCTGGGCGCCGGAAGACCAGGACTGGAATCTTCCCTCCAACTGGGAAGATATCATGTACAATGCGCTGAAGGAGCGCCTGGACAAGCACCGTTCCCTCAAGGTGTTCATGGACGTGTGCGTGCGCTGCGGCGCCTGCGCGGACAAATGTCACTTCTTCCTCGGCACCAACGACCCCAAGAACATGCCCGTGCTGCGCGCCGAACTGTTGCGTTCGGTGTACCGCAAGGACTTCACTCTTGCAGGCAGGCTGCTGGGCAAGGTGGCCGGGGCGCGCAAGCTGGACGCCAGCATCATCAAGGAATGGTACAGCTATTTCTACCAGTGCTCCGAGTGCCGCCGCTGCTCCCTCTACTGCCCCTATGGCATTGACACCGCCGAACTGACTGTGCTGGTGCGCGAGATGCTGCTGGAACTCGGCCTTGCCTCCAACTGGATCATGGACCCGGTGTCCAACTGCAACCGCACCGGCAACCATCTTGGCATCCAGCCTCATGCGATGAAGGAAATCGTCGAATTTCTGTGCGACGACATCGAGACGATCACGGGTATCCGCATCGATCCTCCCTTCAACGAAAAGGGTCATGAAATTCTGTTTATCACCCCGTCCGGCGACTATTTCGCCGACCCGGGCATCTACACGTTCATGGGCTACCTCATGCTCTTCCATGAGCTGGGGCTGGACTACACCCTGTCCACCTACGCCTCTGAAGGCGGCAACTTCGGCTCTTTCGTGTCCTTTGATACGGCCAAGAAGTTGAACGCCAAAATGTACGCCGAAGCTGAACGCCTGGGCTCCAAATGGATTCTTGGCGGCGAGTGCGGCCACATGTGGCGCGTGGTGAACCAGTACATGGCCACCTACAACGGCCCTACCCCGCCGAACATGGTGCAGCCTGTATCGCCGATTACCGGCACGGTGTTCAAGAACGCGGCGGCCACGAAAATGGTGCACATTGCGGAATTCACGGCGGACCTTATTCATCACAACAAGCTCAACCTGCGGCCGGAACGCAACAACCACATCGTCACCACGTGGCATGACTCGTGCAATCCGGCGCGCGGCATGGGCCTGCTGGAAGAACCCCGCGCCGTGCTGCGCGCGGTGTGCAACAATTTTGTGGAAATGCCCGAGCATACCATCCGTGAAGAAACGTTCTGCTGCGGTTCCGGTTCCGGCCTGAACACGGAAGAAATCATGGATATCCGTATGCGCGGCGGCTTCCCCCGGGCCAATGCCCTGCGCTATGTGGCGGATAAGCATAATGTCAACTGGATGGCCTGCGTGTGCGCCCTTGACCGCGCCGCCCTGCCTCCGCTGACGGAATACTGGGTGCCCGAGGTTACGGTCAGCGGCCTGCATGAACTGGTAGCCAACGCGCTGGTGATGAAGGGCGAAATTCCCCGTACCATGGACATGCGTCAGGAAGATCTGCCTTTCCCCGATCCCGAGCCGGAAGAGCCCGAAACGCGGGAACCGGAGGAAATCAGCACCGGAGCCGCGATTGCGCCGGAGTCTGAGTCCAAGCCTGAGCCCAAGCCTGAGGAGGACGCGTAATGTACAACGCAAAGTATGTCATCCCCGGCCTTGCGGTCTTTGTGGGGATTTTTACCATGCCGTTCTGGCTGAACTTCGGTTCGGAAGAATACAGGTATCCGGAAGTGGTTCTGCCCAAGGGGCAGATCGTGCTCGACGGCCAGACCGTGGATGCGGGCGCTGCCTGCATTGAGCCGAAGGAGTGGATGCGTGCCAATCATATGAGCCTGCTCATTGAATGGCGGGATCAGGCGCTGCGCAATGAAAAGCGCGTGTATGTGGCGAGCGACGGCCGCAAGTGGGAAACCAGCCTGCAGAACACCTGCATGGCCTGCCACGGCGACAAGGAAGCCTTCTGCGACAAGTGCCACGATACCAACAGCGTGAATCCGTACTGCTGGGATTGCCACGTCATACCTCAGGGGAATAACCATGAATTCAAGTAGACGTTATTTTCTGAAAGTGGCCGGGCTTTCGGCGTTCGCGCTGGCCGGAGGCGCGGGCGCGGCCATGGCGGCCGCCAAACCC
>CAJTSU010000180.1 GCA_910579055.1 uncultured Mailhella sp.
TATGAATACAAAATTAAAAATAACAACGCTCATTAGTATTGCTATTTTAGCATTACAAATAGCAAACAAAATTATCAAGGATCTTGAGAAATAAATAATATAGTGAACTTCAACCCATAACTGTGAGGTAATTTGCCATGCACGAGGTAAAAATATTCCTGGGTGGTTTCGCAACAGCAGTAGCAACTATTGTGACTACAGTGATTCTGTATGAAAAATACAGATGGTAGTCGCTGCAAAAAATTGCTACCTGAAATACCACAGCTACGTCATCCGGCGTGGGTGTGGTATTTAGCTCTCAATGAGCCCAGAAAAAATGAGTTTTCCCGTGACATTGACAATCTGTCAAATATGCGGGACTGAATAGGCAACTCGATTTGTATGATGGTTGTGTCTTACCTTGTTTGGCGTAGTGCGTTTTTATCCAGACAGAATTGTGTACCTAATAGTGTACTTTAACTAATTGAAAAAATAATTAAAATATATTATTCCAGTATATTGATAAGATATTTCGACTCCCCCCGCCTCCACCATCAGTTCATCCGGCAGCAGTCATGTGAATCCCGAAAGTCAAGCTGTTCAGCGGACTTTCGGGATTTCTCTTTCCAGCTTCATCCTGCCGGGGATGCCCCGCAGGACTTTGTACACACCTCCATGTCTTTTCGCACGGGCAGAGTAATCAGTCCCCAGCCCTGATAACATTTGTAAAAATCATCATCTCTTTGTATCCACTGCTGGCTCGCTTGCCCCTTCGTGCGGATTTGCCGCCCAAAGGCTCCGCTCCGCGACCTCCTGATGACACTCGATCGGCGTGCCGATACTCGCGCTCGCTTGCGTTTTGCGAGAAAAGCGTTGCGCTCGCACTCCGTGCCCCCTCCATGCCGCAGTACCATGCGGAGGGGGGGCGTCGCGCTGCTCTCAATTCCCGTAAGCCCGAAGACTCGGCTGACGGGAACGCTGCGCGGCCTTCGGATCGGCCTCCAAGCTCGCTATGCTCGCGCCTTCGGTGGCCAAAGTCAGTATCAACACTATTCTGGAACAGAGCCAAAATGTTAACAGAACCCATTGTTTCCTTGCTTCAACAGCGGGATCTATATATCCAATCCCAGCACTTTGGCTGCGTTTTTATACAGCAGTTTCTCTCTCACTTCAGGCCGGAAGGAGCTGCGGAACTGATGCACACAGGAAAGAGGGGTAAAAGGATACGCTGAACCAAAGAGAAAACGATCCTGCATGTAGAAGTTGCCCGCACGGATGTAGTCGTCCTGTCCGGGAAGGTTGAAGAAATAAAGATCCGGGCTGATATATATGTTTTCCTGATAGAAGCAGACGCCCAGTATTTCCTGCACAAAAGGCCAGCAGCCATGGGCGGCGATGAACTGCACGCTGGGAAAATCGACCGCCAGACGACTGATGATCTGCGGGCTGGAATAGGTGCGATCCGGGCCGGCGCGTCCTCCGATCATGAGCATGACAGGTATGCCGTGTTCTTCGCAGGCCGCGTAGATAGGGTAGAGACGGGCGTCATGGGCGTAAAGGGGGTTGTCCATGGCTCCCGGCTCCAGTACCACACCTCTGAGCGGGCCGTCCACGCAGACCCGGAGCAGTTCGCGTATGCTTCCACGCACATCGGCGGCATCCAGCCCGGCGAGCCCTGCAAACCTGCCGGGATAGGACTTGAGCAGGCGTATGATTTCATCGTTGGACACGTTTCCTTTTTTGTGCCCCATGCGCCCGGCGGCCACGCCCATGTCTATGCCGTTTTCGTCCATTTCCCGAAGAAGCAGCTCCATGGATTCCTGCCTGGCGGATTCTGATCGTTCCATGCCGATGTTGCGCGCATAAAAGTCGGCAGCGCTTTTGTCGGCATACATGCCTATGTTGAGATAACCGCCGAATGGAGGTCGCAGACGAAAATCTATGATCATGCGGTGATTCCTTTCAAATGTTCAGCCCCAGCAGTTTTGCCGCGTTCCGGTACAGCAGTTTGGGCAGCACTTCCGGTTGGAACATGGTCTTGAATTGCTGTACGCAGTCCAGCGGCAGAAAAGGATAGGCTGACGCGTAGAGCAGGCGATCCTGCATGTAGGTATGCGCGGCCGTCACATAATCCTGCTGGCCCGGCTGGTTGAAGATGTACAGATCGGGGCTGAGGTAAATGTTGGGCTGCACGAAACATACGCCGAGTACGGCCTGTACCCACGGCCAGCCGCCGTGGGAGACGATGAAATTCACGCCGGGAAAATCGGCGGCTATCTGGTGGATGATCGCGGGGAAGCTGTAGTTTACGTTCGGCCCGGCGTTGCCGCCGAGCATAACCATGACGGGTATACCGTATTTCTCGCATTCGGCGTACACGGGGTAGAGGCGGGCGTCGTTGCCGTACATGGCGGGCCGCACGGCACCGGGTTCCAGCACCACACCCTTGAGCGGCCCGTCCAGCACAGTGCGGTGCAGCTCACGTATGGACCAGCGCCAGTCCAGAGGGTTCAGGCCGGCAAAGCCGATAAAGCGCGCGGGGCAGGCTTCCACCAGCCTGATGATGGTGTCGTTGCTCATACCTCCTGCGAAATGTTCCACGCGGCCGGTAGCCACGCCCATATCTATGCCGTTCCTGTCCATATCTTCAAACATGAGTTCCATGGACTCCTCGGCAATGGAAGGAGCAAGTTTGCAGCCGATATTGGCTGCGTAGCTCTCGCAGCGTGCCTTGTTCTTATACATGCCCAGCGTGGTATAATCTTCAAAGGGCGGGCGCAGACGGAAATCAATGATCATGGGCAACCTCTCGGAACAGGTTCGGAGCCGGACTCGGGGGGAGTCGGGCTCCGGAGACTCAGCGGCAGAAATTGGCGCGAACGCGTTTTTCGTAGACGGGGGCGGGGATGGAGTTCCCGGAGGCTTCGATGATTTTGAGCAGCCAGGCCAAGTTACGACCGAGCACCTGCATGGTCTGGACGCCTTCCTTGTCCTGAGCGAGGAACTCTTCGGGGGTCCAGCCGAAGACGACATTCCAGTACTGGCTGTTCACCGTGATGAGGTTGGAGCAGTTGAGATAGTTGCCGAGTTGCTGGGCCGTATTGATGGCTCCGGCTCTGCGGCATACCGCAATGGTTGCGGCGGGTTTCGGCCCCCAGTCTTCCAGATGTTCGGTGGCGTAAAGCAGACGGTCGAGAACGGCCTTGAAAGGGCCGGGAATACCCATGTAATGCACGGGACAACCGAGGATAAGTCCGTCGTATTCCGGCAGCATATCAATGAGCTTGTTGACTATGTCGTTGTGGACGCATCTGTGCCCGTTGGTTCGGCATTTCCGGCAGTCAAGGCATCCGGCGACAGCTTTGGCTCCCACATGGACGATATCAAGCCCGATATCCTCCTTTTTCAGTTCTTCAGCAACAAGTTGAATGGCGTGCCGGGTGACGCCCTTTGGGTTTTGACTGCCGTTCAGCGCCAGCACTTTCATAGTCTGTTCCTCCTAAGCTGTATGGTGGCGTGATGCTCACGAGAGTTCAGGAGGCCAGAATAAGGGACGGATATTTTCGTAGCAAAGACTTTTTTTATAGCTCTTCCATATTGTTTCAGAATAGGAGGGAGAGGCGGAGGCTTATTTCACGCATTGCTCCTTCAGCAGATTCAGCACGGCCATGGCCTGCGGCGTAAGGTAGGAATCACTCAAATAAGCGACTACCGGCTGGAAGATCACATAATGGTCGATGGTGCGCACAGGAAAGTTGTGCGGACGGTAGGCGGGGATTTCGGTATTGGGCATGATGGCCACTGCCGGCGTGGTGTACAGCAGTTCGAAGAGCAGGCCCGGCATCTGTGTATCCAGCACGATGCGGGGACTCAGGCATTTGGACTGGAATGCGGCCATGATGGGACGAAAGCCGTCGGAATCGGCCCAGCGGCGTGAAAAGAGCAGAGGATGTTGTACCAGCTCCTCAAAGCTGACGCTGTCGCCTTCAACCGGCGGTTTAATGAGGTGGGAATAAACAGCCACAAGCCGCTGCTGCGGCAGATTGAATGTGGTACAGTTACTGCTCGACAGGTTGAGGCGGAGTACGGCAAGTTCAATGACTCGTTCCTGAAGATGGCGCTCAATGGTGGGAGAATCGGCCACCACGGTACGGCAGGAGATATCGGGATAATTCTCCATAAGGGCGGGGATTATCTTTTGAAAAAATGAAATACAGTGGGAACCGATGCCTATGCGCACCTGCCCCCGGCAACGGGAGTTCACATCGCGTATGGTTTCGGCCAGTCCATTGGCATGGCTCAATATCTGCTGGCAGTTGTGGTAGAGCACCTGTCCTTCCGCAGTCACCTTCCATTGGCCAGAGGTTCTGAGGATAAGGGATACGCCGAGTTCTTTTTCCATCTCCTTGAGGCGCAGGGAAAGAGGCGGCTGGCTGATATTGAGTTTCTTTGCGGCCTTGCTTATCTGGCCTTCCTCCACGATGGTGCAGAAATACTGCATGTCTTTCAAATCCATTCCATGCCTCCCTGTTGTATGTCCTCCGGATGAGCCTATCATTTGACTGGAGGTATTGCCAAGGTGATGCACGGAATGGAAAGGCGGTTTATGTCTCCAGCCCCAGAAGCCGGGCAGGCACGCGGCGGGAGACGGCAAGAATGGAATCTCGTGAAAGCCCCGCTTCTTTCAGGCCATGCAGAAAAAGTTGCAGCGCGGCCAGAGGGTGCGGATTCAGCGCCTGATTCATATCTGAGCCGATAAACTGCCGTTCGGGGGCCAACTCCATACATCGCGCCATATTCTCCACTGTAGTGCGGGCGTGCAGCCGGTGCGCGGGAATGAGGCTGTGTCCTTCTCCCTTGAAAAGCGCGAGGACGACATGTTCCAGAAAAGCGCCTTCATCCAGGCAGCGTTTTGCCTGTTCTATCGTAAGCGCACGGGGAGAAAGCATACTTTGCGTGACGATAAACTTTTCCAGATGTGTATTTTTGGCGGCCTTTGCCAGGGCAAGGGATGCTTCAGGCCCGGAATGTCCCGTGGCAAGCATGATGCCTGCATCGCGGCACAGCGCCATAAGATCAAGTGTTGACGGCAGAGGTTGTCCGGTTCCGTCAAGTACGGGGATTCCCGTTTTTCCCTTTCTGCGCAGGTCAAAATCCGCATCCATGGTCGGGAGCCAGATGCAGCGGCAGTATGCGCCGGCGTCATCGGAAAGACAGCGTTCCACGGCAGTGAGATTGAGATGTTGTCCCTGGCAAAGATTCAGCACCATGCCTCCGAATACCTGTATGCCGGGAAGAAGGCGGGAAAGCAGGAACGCTTCGTTGTGCGTGGGCCAGTTGTTGCCGATGAGGAGAACGCCGCGGCATCCTTCGGCTCTGTACTGTTCCAGCAGCGAACGTTTATCCGTCCCCCACCAGTGCGCCGGGGCATCCGGGGACGCATGCACATGCATGTCAATGATGCCGTGAAGGGAACATTCATTCTGTGTATCGAAGGGATGCATGGCAGTATGTTGTTTTCTTCTGTATTCCAGAACATTCTTCAATCAGACTGATGACAAACCCCACTCTGCGGCGTTTGCGCCGTCTGAGCCGCCAGGACGGCTTGACGAAAAGGCACGAAAATCAGTCGGTTGCGGCGCGGCAAAGCCGCGACCTGATCCTGATTTTCGGGGCTGCTGACCTTTGTCAGCAGCCTCAGCATATGTGGAGCGCGAGGCGGAGTCTCGCTCTGTTTCATGCCAGGATCATGCAAAAAATGCTTTAATTCATATACTGGCCGCCGCACACGTCCAGTGTGCATCCGGTGGTGTAGGTGGCCTCGTCCAGCAGGAAGGCTATGGCGCGTGCAGCTTCTTCCACCGTGCCGAGACGCTTCATGGGAACCCGCTCCCGGGTGGCTTCTTTGTTGGGAAGCATGCGCGTGTCGATAGGACCGGCGGCCATGCAGTTTACCCTGATATGTTCTTCCACAAGTTCCTTCGCAAGACCTTTGGTGAAAGCGATGATGCCCGCCTTGCTGGTGGCGTAGGCTGTTTTGGCGTGACCGGGTTGTCCGCCCGCTGTGGAGAAGCCGTTGCGTCCGGCTGTGGAACTGACGAAGACAAGGGAACCGTGTCCGGCGGCCCGCAGTGCCGGTATGACGGCCTTTGCCAGATAGAAGGAGCTTGTCAGGTTGTTGCGGAGTATGCGATCCCAGAATTCCGGATCCATATCAGCCACGGATGGAGCGGGCGTAGGGTTGATGGCGGCGCTGTGAACGAGCCCCGTGACAGAGCCGTGCTTTTGTGCTTCCTTCACGAGGCGGACGCAGTCTTCATAGCGGCTGACATCGCACTGTACGGCAATGCCGCCGGTCTTTTCATCTTCATTTTCCTGGGGTGGTGTACGAAAATAGGTTGTGACAACGAAATATTTCGCGGCAAGCAGTTTGGCTGTGGCGAGCCCGATACCCGTGGCGGCTCCGGTGACGATGACGACATCTTGCATGGTGTATCCTGAAAAGGGAGTAAGGTGGGGGATGCTTCAGCGGCGGTCTTGAAAGCAGCCGGAGAA
>CAJTSU010000181.1:0-3937 GCA_910579055.1 uncultured Mailhella sp.
GCAGATTCGTTGTTGACAACGAGAAACCTTCCGGCTACTGTTGTTCTCACATTACGTCTGTAAGAACACAGTTCTGCAATGAAGCCGTTGAGTTGCCGCTCGATGGCTTTTTTGTTTTTCTCTTTGGGCGGCTAGTACCTCATCGGAAGTTCTTCACGAGGCGGTTGACGATGCTTGTCTGAACGTGGGCATCACGCATCACCGACGGAGGACGCCAAGGGGGGATTCGGCGTCCTCCTGAAGCGGAGACGCCAGGGGAGGGGAGCGTATGCGGGGGAGAACGTGTGCAGCCGAGGAACGGGGAACAGTGCCGTATATGAAAAAAACTCCCGCCGACCATGCAGGAGTCATCATGGCCGGGGGGAGTTCAGTACGGATAAAAAACGCAAGCAAATCCCGAAAAAATGAGATTTTTTCGGAATTTTTTTGAATCTCAATAACTATCAGTAATTTATGTGAAAATCGAAGCGACGGGAAAGAAAATGGATAATAAAACGGATAATGTACCGGGGGATCAACAGGGGTAAATACGTCAGGGTCAGGTTCGGGAATTTTTACATATCTATAAGAAATTAAAGAAAAAGTATCTCTAGGGCACTCTAGGGATTTATATGTGAGGGACTCTCTCTCTCTCTCTCTCTCTCTCTCTCTCCGGCGTGTATTGTCCGATAGGAACAGCATGATATTTCTGCATTGTATTTAATTGCTGTTTCATATAATAGATGAAGATAATTCTCATATATTATGTCATCCGAATCAATAAACGTTATCCAGTCACCGTGT
The DNA here is from genome assembly GCA_910579055.1 of uncultured Mailhella sp. Taxonomy (GTDB): domain Bacteria; phylum Desulfobacterota; class Desulfovibrionia; order Desulfovibrionales; family Desulfovibrionaceae; genus Mailhella. The sequence goes on from CAJTSU010000181.1 coordinate 784, forward strand.
GCCATTTCCATGCCCGCATTGCGGGCTGCGGATAATCCTGCATTATTCTGGTGAATGACACGGATTTTTGCATTTTTTTCCGCGTAGGCATCACATATGGACGGGCTCTCGTCCGATGATCCGTCATTGACAAGAATACATTCAAAATCATCGAAAGTTTGTGCCAATATACTGTCGATGCAGTCTGGAAGGAACATTGCGGTATTATAAACCGGAACGATGACGGATATTCGCGGCATGACGTACTCCCTTGTTTTCAGGATATTTTATTTCTATGCTGGTTGTCTGTTCGGTATGCGATACGTCCGGCCCGGCTTCCGGTTTTTTCTGGTAGTGCGGGCTGAAGTTTTCTGAAGTGGTTCGGTGGTTTTCCCTGCCAGTTCCCCGGAGCAATCCGGTTCGCCATTCAGCACCATCCCGGCATCGGATTGGTATGTCGATGGATTTTATGAGAGGAGATGAGACAGCCATTTTTTGTTTTGGCTATGTAGTTCTAAGTTTTTGCGATATTATGAGACTTCCTGATATTATACTTTGGTGCCCGGAGCGGGATTCGAACCCGCAAGCCCTTACGGGCAGGAGATTTTAAGTCTCCCATGTATACCGTTCCATCATCCGGGCGAAGAGAAGGTAAGCTCACAATCAATTGTTTCTATAACAACCGCTGCCGCTTTTCAAGTTGCACTTTTATGACCTTCCTACGCGTCCAGCATTGCTGTTATGAGCGCGTACAGATGATCCTGATCCAGTCCGGTCAACGCACGCAGCTGTTCGCAGGAGCCATGCGGTACAAAGGCGTCCGGCAGAGCGGCGCGCCGGACAGTTTTGTCGAGCAGCAGATCGTTGTCCGCCAGCAGCTCCAGTACGGCGGAGGAAAAACCGCCCGCCCGGGTGTTTTCTTCCACCAGCAGCAGGGCTCTATGGGCGCGGGCCAGCTCCAGAATCTGCTTTTCCGGCAGGGGCTTGACCCAGCGGGCATCAAATACGCTGATCCGTCGGCCGCTTTCCGCCTCGATGCGGCGGGCGGCCTCTTCCGCCATATGCACCTGAAGACCGACAGCCATGACGCACAGCTCCTTGCCCCGCAAGGTGAGTTCTCCTTCTCCGACCGGGAGGAGCGTGAAGTCGGGAGGATCACCTTTCTGGCATTTTTCACGAATGTCCATGGGCAGGCGTTCGCTGCGTCCGCGCGGGTAACGCAGGGCGGCAGGCGCGTCAAGGGTCAGGGCAGTCGCAAGGCAGTTGCGCAGATCCAGCTCGTCGCGCGGGGCGAGGAGCGAAAGGCCGGGCACGGCGCGCAGCCAGGAGAGATCAAAGGCTCCGTGGTGAGTGGGGCCGTCTTCTCCTACCAGCCCCGCCCGGTCAAGGCAGAATGTTACGGGCAGGTTTTGCAGGCAGACGTCGTGAATAATCTGATCGTAAGCCCGTTGGAGGAAGGTGGAATAGATGGCCACCACCGGGCGCATGCCGCGCGCGGCCAGCCCCGCGGCGAGAGTGACGGCATGCTCCTCGCAGATGCCCACGTCGATGAAACGGGAAGGAAAGCGCGACTGGAACATGCTTGTGCCTGTACCGTCCGGCATGGCCGCCGTAATGGCTACAATGCGCTCGTCCTGTTCCGCCAGCTCGCACAGGGCCGCGGCAAAGGCGGGGGTAAAGCCGGGGCCGGAATAATCGTCGGAAGGAGGTGGAGCCGATATGCTCTTGCCCGTCTGGAGATCAAAACGGGAAATGCCGTGGAAACGGGAAGGGTTTTCCTCCGCCGGGGTGTAGCCCCTGCCCTTCTGGGTGCGTACATGAAGCAGCACAGGCTTGTCCAGCATCCTGGCGGCCTCAAGGTGGCGCTCGATTTTGGCGATGTCGTGGCCGTCCACCGGGCCGATATAGTTGATGCCGAAAGCTTCATACAGCATGCCGGGAGTAAAGAAGCTCTTGAAGCTGGTTTCGCCTCGCCGCACGGTATCCAGCAGCCAGTCCCCCACCTTGGGCACGGAGCGCATGGCGTCGCCTACTTTGTGCTTCAGGCGCATGACGCCGTGCCGTGAGAGGTTGCGGCTGAGAAAGAGGGAAAGGGCGCCCACATTCTTGGAAATGGACATGCCGTTGTCATTGAGAATGACGATGAGCCGTCTGCCCATGCCGCCCGCCTGGTTCAGCGCTTCCAGCGCCATGCCGCCGGTCAGCGCGCCGTCGCCGATGACGGCCACCACATGTTCGTGGCCTCCCTGGATATCCCGGGCCACAGCCATGCCCAGTGCTGCGGAAATGGATGTGGAGGCGTGGCCTACGCCGAAGTGATCGCAGGGGCTTTCCTCCCGGCGGGGAAAGCCGGAAATGCCGTTGTAGCGGCGTAGTGTTTCAAATGTATCCGCCCTGCCGGTGAGGATTTTCCACGGGTAACTCTGGTGGCCCACATCCCAGATGATGGGATCGCGGCGGGCGTCGAACACGGAAAGCAGCGCCAGGGTCAATTCCACCACGCCGAGAGAGGGCGCGAGATGCCCGCCGTTATGCGCGACCACGTTGATGATTTCGTCCCGCACCTCCTGGGCGAGAGCATACTTTTCCTCCAGGGAAAGCCCGGCGATGCCGTCGGGCAGGCCATCGGCGTCACACAGGCGGGAAAGGAGGGGCAGCAGACTGCGGGACATGGTGTTTCCGTAAAGGTTAAAACGTGCGGTCGGCAAGCTCAAGGGCGAGCCAGCGGAGCATGTCGGCATGGCGGGCGAGCCGTTCAGCGCTTCCGTGGCGGCATGACAATGGGTGAGGGCACGGGCACGGGCTTCATCCAGCCCGAGCAGCGCGGGCCAGGTAGCCTTGGCCTGCTCTGCGTCATGTCCGGCAGTTTTGCCGAGAGTGGCGGTATCGCCCGTGACATCCAATATATCATCGGTTATCTGAAAGGCAATGCCCAATTCCTCGCCATAACGCCGCAGCGCCATCCGGCGCGCGGCATCGGTTCCGGCCAGCGCTGCGCCGCTTTCGCAGGCCATGCGCAACAGTGCGCCGGTCTTTTTCGCGTTGAGCTCGGTCAGCTCCGCTTCGGAAAGTTTTTTGCCTTCCCCTTCCAGATCCAGCATTTGTCCGCCGGCCATGCCTGCCGCTCCTGCGGCGTCTGCCGCCAGTGTCAGCGCATCAAGTACCCGATCGGCGG
>CAJTSU010000181.1:3955-5954 GCA_910579055.1 uncultured Mailhella sp.
GGCCATGAAGCCGAAAGCGTCCGTAAGCAGGGCGTCGCCCGCCAGAATGGCCGTGGCTTCGTCAAAGGCCTTGTGGCAGGCAGGGCGACCCCGGCGCAAATCGTCGTCGTCCATGGCGGGCAAATCGTCATGGATAAGGGAATAGGTGTGGATCATCTCCAGCCCGGCCGCGAAGGGAAGGACGGCCTGAAGCAGTTTTCCCGCATCGCTCTGCGCAAAGCCGGGGGCCGATTCCGCACAGGCCAGGGCTGAAGCCAGACACAGCACCGGGCGCAGGCGTTTGCCCCCGGCCAGCAAACTGTAACGCATGGCCCCGGCAAGACGGGCGGGAACGGCGGCGTCCTGAAAACTCGCGTCCAGCGTGTTTTCCACCATATGTACCAGTGCGCTCCGTATATCATTAACGTCGCTCATGCACGCTCCTTAGCGCGGAGTTGGCGTCGTTCAGGCCGGTCAAGCGGCTTGACGGAAGGCCTGAAAATCGCTCGTTTTACGATGCGGGCAGGCCGCGGCCTGCCCGCAATGTTGGGCTGCTGACATTGTCAGTAGCCTCAGGGGACGAGTCCCCGCAAGGATTTTTTCCGTGCCTCGGCAATTTCATGTTAACATTGCTGTCGTTTCATCGTCACCCGGCACGCCGCCGGCATCTCCGAGGTTCTGCGTCAGGTCAGTGTTTTGTTCCGGAGAGAAGGGGATCAGCAGGCCCTGACGGTAGATTTCCACATCGTGCCGGGCCTTGTCCAACTGTTCCCGGCAGGAGGCCGCCAGGGCAAGACCTTCCTTGTACAGGGCCACACCTTGTTCCAGCGGGCAGTCTCCTGCCTCCAGCGCGCGCACAATAACGCCGAGCCGCTGGAGCTTTTCCTCGAAACCGGGCTCTTCCTTTTTCTTTGCCATGTTCGTTCCGTTTTGGGCATGGAGCTGGTTTATTCGCGGAATAAATCAGCGGTTCCTTATGTTCTGTGCCGCAGGGTTCACGCCTGCGCCGTTGCTGACGCCGCAAGCGCATTGCGGTTGCGCCGGCGGCGGTTATTTTTTTGCGGCAGGGGCGTCGTTTTTTTTCGCGGGAGCCTTGGCCGGGGCAGTCGCCTTCTTGGCCGGTGCGGCTTTTTTGGGCGCGGGTTGCGGCAGGCGGGCCACTTCCGGGGTAGGGCCGCCCACCACCTCAAGTTTGCTTTCAAACAGGGGCATAATATCCACGGCTACCCCCTGCACAAACAGGGAAGAGTGCAGATGCGGCCCGGTGACGCGCCCCGTGGCTCCGACCTTGCCGATGAGCTGGCCGCGTTTCACCTTGTCGCCCTTTTTCACCGCAAAGGCGGACAGATGGCCGTACATGCTCACCACGCCCTGCCCGTGATCAATAAACACGGCGTTGCCTGAATAGTACTGCGCTTCCGCCAGAACCACCACACCGTCCGCCACAGCGAGGATGGGGGTTCCCGTGGGGCCGCGCAGATCCGTACCAGTGTGCGGAGAGCGGGGCTGTCCGTTGAAGACGCGCCGTCCGGCAAAGGAGTTGCTCACCGTGCCTTTGACCGGGCGCAGGAAAGGCAGCTTCCAGGTGGGCGCAGGAGAAATGGCGGCGAGCACTGCGCCGCTGCGGGCGCGATCCTTTTCGATCTGCGCCAGGGCGTCCTTGGGCGGCGTGACGAATTTGGGTTCTACGGAAAGCTGCTGCTCGATCCATTTCACCTTGACCGGCGTTACCGTTTGTGTGCTGGAATTCTTTTTGCCTTCATGATCCGTGACGTGGAACGTCACGGGCTGTTTTTTTATTTCGTCGAGAGGAACGCCGAGCATGACCCTGGCTTCCCATATGCCGACTTCTTTCGCGGGCAGGGCCTTGACCGGAATTTTTTTGCCCCGCCACTCCACATCAGCGGAAAAAGGGGCGTTGTCTTTGCCGCTGGCGATAAAGGCATGCCCCTGGCTGACCTTTTCCGGCACGTCCCAGGAGGGAACGGCGGGAGCGGAGCCTGGCAGAACCAGGGCCAGA
>CAJTSU010000181.1:5970-6491 GCA_910579055.1 uncultured Mailhella sp.
GCGACATATGTCGCGGCGGCGCGCGGAATGCGCAGCATACGGGGAGTCTTGAAATACAGCATGAATTCCTCTTGAAAGTTCTAATTTTGGGCAGGGAGCAGCGTGACGACCTCACTTTCCGCAGCGCCGTCCCGCATTTCCACCAGGATACGCCGGCCAGGGGCCAGCTCGTGAATGCTTTTTATTACATGTCCGTCCCGCGTGCGAGCCAGGGCGTAACCGCGTTCCAATGGAGCCTGAGGGTTAAGCCCTTCCAGTTTTAGGGTCAGCCGCTCCAGGGCGTGCCCGTGTTCTGTGAACAGAGAAGGCGACAAGCGCTCAAGGCGGCAGTAAAGGTGTTCCGTTCCGCTCTCTGCGCGGGAGAATGCGGCCTCCGCCGCAAGAGTGAGCCGGGCGGCCAGTTCTTTCGTGTCGCGGAGCCTGCTGTCAAGGAGGGCGTCGCCGCCGCAACGGAGCAGGCGCTCATATTCCCGTTCCATAGTGCGGCGGCTTTCCGCAAGGCGAAAGCTCCAGGCGTCGCG
>CAJTSU010000182.1 GCA_910579055.1 uncultured Mailhella sp.
CGGCAGTCGTTAGGCGACGAAGGAGCCTTACGAATGGCGACAGCAGAGATAAGACAACATGTATCCACGGCTGGCCCGCTTGCGCCTTCGTGAAGCTGCGCTTCCCCCGGCTCCGCTCCGCGTGACATTTAACCGCTCCTCCCCCCCTTCCATGCCGAATTACCATGTGTCGGAGGGGGGCGGGGCGTTGCACTAGTTAGTCTTGCCGTCCTCTTTCTGTCAATATAAGCTCCTTCCCCTTTTATTCCACGCCTCTGCATTGAATATTTCGTATTCAATGTTAAGACCGCTTTGCCAAAACGGATCGTCCTCCAGAATATTTCATATCGCGAAGGACAAGTGCCTGCGTCAAGATCGGGCTAATCATGCAGGGCTATGGGGAACCATCCCATTCCGCCGCAAGCGACGCTTTCCGACTTCCGAAGCGGAAACACACGAATGAGGCGCCGTACGAGAGGAATCGGGCGAATTGCAACAGGGCTCTTCCCTGATTGCGGCCCCGCATTTTTTTGTTTAATGTGTTCCGGCACCCTCAATCCCGCGAGGCTCTCATGTTCCTCCCGCACAAATTGTATGGCGTGATTGGCGCTCCTGTCGCCCACAGTCTCAGTCCTGCCCTCCACAATGCGGCCTTTCAGGCCTGGGGCATCCCTTCCGTGCTTATGCCCTGGCATATCACGCCCGACCGGCTGGGCGACTTCGTGCGAGCCGTGCGCACCTTGCCCATCGCGGGCGCTTGCGTGACCATCCCGCATAAAAGCGCCATTATCCCTCTGCTTGATCGCATCACTCCCCTGGCGGAATCAGTGAATGCGGTCAACACCCTCTATTGGGATGGCCCGGAGCTGGTGGGGCACAATACTGATATAGAAGGCTTTCTGTCCCCGCTCCGGCAACGGCCTGCCATGCCTCGAGTTATGCTGCTCGGTGCGGGCGGTGCCGCGCGCGCCGTGCTTGGCGGCCTGTATCAGCTTCCCGGTGTGCATGAAATCCTGCTCTGTGCCCGCCGTGAAGAGCAGGCTCATGAACTGGCCGCCCGTGTCCGGCCGCTGGAAGACAAACACAACACACGCACCGCGCCGCTTCCCGAAGTTCGCGTACTGCCGTGGGATGCCCGGCACGAAGTCCAGGCTGATCTCATTGTCAACTCTACCCCCGCCGGTCTGGCAGGCGACACGCCCATGACTGTCTTTCCTTCCGGCAAGGGAAACGGTTTAGCCTATGATCTCGTCTACTTCCGCACGCCTTTTCTGGACGCGGCGGAAGCTGCCGGATGGGCTACACTCAACGGCCGCGACATGTTCGCCAACCAGGGGGGGGCACAATTTACCCTGTGGACCGGCTTCCCGTTGCCGGAAGCGGCCTTCCGTGCGCTGGACGACGCCGTTTCGCGCCACGATTCCCACCAGTATTCAGCAACATGAAGTGTTGCGGAATACTCCGGGTTCACTCGCTGAAACCACGCTTTCGACAAAGCGATCTTGGCATTGAAGACGCAACATTCAATGTTGCATGATACGAGAGTAGTTCAAATTGAGATTGCTCTAAAGCATTTCAACTCACTGGAGATACCTATGCGCCCCGCATCCGCTTCCATCGCCCCTGAAGGTTTTCCGCTGCTCGTCCTGCTCGCGCTCTGCGCTCTGTGCTTCGCCGCGCTGGACTGGGGAATCGCCACTGTCGTCGTTCTGTTCTTCTTTTTCTTTACCCTGCACTTTTTTCGCGACCCCGAACGGGTTATCCCGCATGCTGACGGCCTCGCCGTCAGCCCGGCCGACGGCAGAATCATCAAGATCGAAAAACGTCCGGATCCCTTTGACGGCAAAGAACGTACCTGTATTTCCGTATTCATGAATGTGTTCAATGTGCATGTAAACCGCAGCCCCGTGGCAGGCACGGTTACGGAACTGCGGTATCATCCCGGCAAATTCATCAATGCGTCTTTTGACAAGGCTTCCGAGCACAACGAACGCTGTTCCTGGCAAGTGACCGATGCCGAAGGAAGGCCCTGGACCTTCGTGCAGATTGCCGGACTGATCGCCCGCCGTATCGTTCCCCATGCCGAACAGGGTGACATTCTCGACCGGGGCCAACGCTTCGGTATGATTCGCTTCGGCTCCCGCGTTGACCTCTATCTGCCTGAAGGCTATGATAGCGCTGTTCATATTGGTCAGATCGTGCTCGCCGGGCAAAGCGTCCTTGCGCGCAGATCCGACCCGCACACTGCCGGAAGCTCCGCCGACGGCGGGGAGTAAATGTTATGCGTGATCCCAATAAACCCGTTCCTCGCGGGGTATATATTCTACCCAACCTGTTCACCACAGCCAGCCTTTTTGCCGGTTTTCTGAGTATCACCATGGCGTTTGCCGGTAATTTCGACGACGCGGCCTGGGCAATCCTGTTCAGCGCTCTCATGGACGGCCTGGACGGCAAAGTGGCCCGGTTGACCGGCTCGGCCAGTCAGTTTGGAGTGGAATATGACTCCCTTGCCGACGCCATCGCTTTTGGCGTGGCACCGGGCATACTTGCCTGGACCTGGCAACTTCAGCATTTCGGCAGACTCGGCCTTGCCGCGGCCTTCCTTTTTGCCGCATGCGGCGCGTTGCGGCTGGCCCGCTTCAATGTAAGCGCGGCCACTACCTCCAAACGTTTCTTCATCGGTCTGCCCATCCCGGCGGGCGGGTGCACCTTTGCTACCTTTGTGCTGTTTATTCCGCACCTGCCCGGCTTCATGCTCGGTGCGGTGCCGCATATGGCGCTTGGGCTTTCCTTCCTCGCGCCGCTGCTCATGGTCAGCCGTGTACGTTACTTTTCCTTCAAGGAGTACGGCTTTGTGAAGGCGCATCCCTTCAGCATGCTGGTTTCCGCTCTGCTGATCTTTGTGCTGCTTTTCTCCATGCCCCGTCTATGGGCCTTCCTGGCCTGTATGGGCTACATCCTGTCCGGCCTGATCTACACCTTCCTGCTGCTGCCCCGCCGCAACAAGCAGATCCTGCATCACCTGACGCAGCAAAATAACTGAGGATCCCGGCATACCATACATTACAGGGTCGGAACGGGGTCCTCCACGAACTCCGTTCCGACTTTTTTCACTGTCTTACCACTTGAGGTCATAGCATGAGCGATCGCGTCCGCATTTTCGACACCACATTGCGTGACGGGGAACAAAGCCCCGGCGCAACCATGAACCTTCAGGAAAAGCTTCGCCTCGCGCACCAACTGGAAGTGCTGGGCGTTGATTGTATTGAAGCCGGTTTTCCCGCTTCCAGCCAGGGAGATTTTGAATCCGTACAGGCTATTGCCGGACTGGTAAAAAATTCCGAAATCGCCGGGCTGGCGCGCTGCACCCGCGGCGACATCGACCGCGTTTGGGAAGCCATCCGGCACGCGGCTCAGCCGCGCATCCACACCTTTCTCGCCACTTCCCCCATCCACATGGAATACAAATTGCGCAAAAGCCCGGAACAGGTTGTGGAGATGGCCGTGGAGGGCGTGAAACGCGCGGCGGGCTATACCCCCAACGTAGAATTCTCCGCCGAAGACGCTTCCCGCTCCAATCCGGATTTTCTCGTGCGCGTGGTCACTGAAGTGATCAAGGCGGGGGCGACCACCATCAATCTGCCAGATACTGTGGGCTATGCCATTCCCAGCGAATATTCCAAACTTATCCGCTACGTTATTGAACATACTCCCAATGCCGACAAGGCCGTATTCAGCGTGCACTGTCATGACGATCTCGGCCTCAGCGTAGCCAACAGCCTGGCCGCCGTTGAAGCGGGCGCTCGTCAGGTGGAGGTGACGCTGTGCGGCATTGGCGAGCGCGCGGGCAATACCTCTCTTGAAGAAGTCGTCATGGCCCTTAAAGTTCGCCGGGATGTGTTCGGCGTGGACACCAGCATCCGCACGGAACAACTTTTCCCCTCCTGCCGCATGCTCTCCATGATTATCGGCCAGCCCATCCCGGCAAACAAGGCCGTTGTGGGCGGCAATGCCTTCGCGCACGAATCCGGCATCCACCAGGACGGCATGCTGAAGAATAGAGAAACCTATGAAATCATGACCCCGCAGTCGATTGGCCGCACCAGCAGCGATCTGGTCATCGGCAAGCATTCGGGCCGCAATGCCGTGCGCAATAAACTGGATGCCCTTGGCTACGCCAGCCTTGAAGAAGAACAGTTTGAAACAGTGTTCAATGCCATCAAGGCGCTGGCGGACAAAAAGAAAGCTATCCACGACGAGGACATTGAAGCGCTGATCATGGGTGAGGTCTACCGTCAGACCGACCGCTACAAGCTGCTTACCATCAGTGTGCAGAGTTCCACTCCGTCTATGCCCGCCATGGCTGCTGTGGCACTGCAAGACGGAGACAAGGTATTGCGTCAGGCAGGCTTCGGAGTCGGCCCCGTAGACGCGGCCTTCAATGTCATCGCCTCTGCGCTCGGTGTCGAGCCGCACCTGGAACGCTATGTGGTCAATGCCATTACCGGCGGCACGGACGCCCAGGGCGAAGTCACCGTGCGCATCACAGACGGCGCGATCTCCTCTTCCGGCCGCGGTTCCGATCCCGATATCATCGTGGCCAGCGCCCGCGCTTATGTGGACGCGCTCAACCGCCTTCATGCCAAACTGCATGACGAACGGCAATGCTGAAAACTCAGACTGACGGCCTCCCGCTTCGCGGAGTTTGCGCCCTCTCATACTCCTGATGTTTGAGGCTGTCGGCAACATCCTCAGCCTCGGGGCCGCCCGAAAAGGGGTGGCTCTGTTTTCCATCTTTCCGGTGCCTCCAACCGGACAGACCTTTCCCTGCCACTTGCGCGAAACGCTCTCAAAACTCTTCGCGCCAAAACAAGCAAAGCACTTGAGCCACAAAGGAAGGACACATGGCACAGACTCTGGCACAGAAAATCCTGCAAAGGCACACCAGCGAAGAAGTTCGTGAAGCGGGTCAAATCGTCCAGTGCAAGGTTTCGGCGGTGCTCGCCAATGATATTACCGCTCCGCTTGCGATCAAATCTTTCAGAGGCATGGGCGCGGACAAGGTTTTTGACAAAGAAAAGGTCTATCTTGTCATGGATCATTTTACTCCGCAAAAAGATATCGATTCCGCCAACCAGGTCATGGTCACCCGCCGGTTTGCCGAAGAGATGGGGATTACACACTATTATGAGGGCGGCGACTGCGGCGTCGAACACGCGCTTCTGCCCGAACAGGGACTTGTCGGCCCCGGCGACATCGTGGTTGGCGCGGATAGTCATACCTGTACCTATGGCGGAGTGGGGGCCTTTGCCACCGGCATGGGCAGCACTGATATTGCAGGGGCCATGGCCCTGGGCGAAACCTGGCTCAAAGTACCTTCAACCATACGGGCCACCTATGCAGGCACTCTGCCCCGCTGGGTAGGAGGCAAAGACTTTATGCTCCGCCTCATCGGAGAAATCGGTGTGGACGGCGCGCTGTACAAGGCCATTGAATTCGACGGGCCGGCCATTGAAGCTCTGGATGTGGAAGGCCGCCTGACCATCGCCAACATGGCCATTGAAGCGGGCGGCAAGGCAGGACTCTTCGCCTCCGACGACAAGACCGTGGCCTACTGTGCCGCACACAAACGCCCCGGCGCGGAAAAGATCGCCGCCGATCCGGGAGCGAGCTATGAACGTGAACTTTTCTTCGATGTTTCCGGTATGGAACCTGTGGTCGCATGCCCTCATCTGCCCTCCAACACCAAACCGGTCAGCGGGCTGAAAGACCTGCCCGTCAATCAGGTGGTCGTCGGTTCCTGTACGAACGGCCGTATCTCCGACATGCGCGCCGCCGCTGAAATCCTTAAAGGGCGCAAGGTGGCAAAGAATGTGCGCTGCATCATCCTGCCCGCCACGCCTTCCATCTGGAAACAGGCCATGCAGGAAGGACTGTTTGACATTTTTACCGATGCGGGGTGCATTGTCGGCCCGCCCACCTGCGGCCCCTGCCTGGGGGGCCATATGGGCATTCTTGGCGATGGAGAACGCGCCATTGCCACGACCAATCGCAATTTCAAGGGACGTATGGGCAGCCTGAAGGCAGAGGTGTACCTCTCCAATGCCTGGGTTGCCGCCGCTTCCGCTGTGGCCGGTGTCATCGCCGGACCGGATCAATTGTAAAAAGCAGTCAATCTGGCCGGAGCATGGGGACACATGGGCAATACGGGTTATGTTCTGTCCAGCGCCGGAGTTTGTGATTTTTCATCAACGCAAAGCACCAACGCATTTTCCAGAGCAGACAGATAACGCCCGAGTATGGCAACTTGTTTTTCCACAAACTTCGGAGCAGGACTTTCCCCGCATCAGAACCTGGTCTTGTGCGGTTTTATGGCTCCCGCCGCCAAAGCTTGCTGCACTAGAGCATTTTGTCATTGAAATGCTCTAGGAGTGGAGCGGAGCGAGGCTCATCTCTGCTCTCCTTATCCGTAAAGCGCTGCGCGCTAAC
>CAJTSU010000183.1 GCA_910579055.1 uncultured Mailhella sp.
CCCGTTTTGGAAGCACCATATATTCATATCCTTATTTTTGCAATTAGGCACTAGACGCCCGATAACGTAACGCACAGACTTGCTTGGCCAAAACATTCAATTCTGGCCGGGTAGGTGTTTTCATTGGGCCGACCTGCACTCCCCACGAAATGATGTACGCAACAAGGTCAGCAACTTGAACCAATGTAGTCAAATCGCTATGCACAAAAAATGGTTCAGGGATGATATGGGATGAACGGGCTCTTCCTGGGGTAGTTTGAAGAAAATACTTTTCCATCTGGTCTACAAGAATATGGCTTTGCGACTTTTCGAGTTCGTCAAAGACAATCACTCCCATCGGGGCGGTTTGGTTATCTTCAAGAAAGTAAAAATACCGCTCAAAAAGATAAGAATAATCTTTACGGAGCATTGTTCTTTCCGCAGGCCTTGGTGCGGAAATATCTACAATACTTGCAAATGCCTTGACTCTATTTTGAGCACATAATGTCAGCACATCCTGGACAAAAGCGATTTTAGCCTGTCCCAGAGCCGTCAACTCCTGCTTACTCGGAGATACCCCCGTATTTCCTTTTAGCAAGCAGCTTTTTGCAAAATCTCTCCTTTCTTCAAGAGGAAAGGGTTCAAGCTGCCGTGCGTGTCGGAATACTTTAGCCTTGAGGATTTTTTTACCTTTGAGTTCCAATTCTCCAGCACTTACACGCATTCCAAAGTGTTTTTCTTCCAGACCGTGCATTTGCTGAATGAAAGGCCAAATTTCTCTATCCTCAATCGCTATCCCCGCGAGCACTTCATAGGGCGAAGCATTATGATCCTGCCCACTTTCATCAACAAAAAGGAAGTATCCCATGCTACCGCCTCATTTTATGAGCTATGATACATGAAAAACTAGAATTTATCTAAATTTAGGCATCAAATCAAGGTAGCCTGTTTTTGTCCTTTCAACCGGACAGAGTTGAGAGTTGTCCCTCATTTCCGACTTCCGGCGGGAAATTTTTTACCATCCCCCTAAATACACCATATCTGCATTGAAAACTGTGTACTCGCCTGCCAACCTGTTGCCAGACTTGGGAAGCCTCCGCTGCGAGGCGAGCAAACCAACCTGACAACGGAGTGCAGCAATGAGCAAAAACCTTGACGGGTACAAGCAGCAAGTTACCAACATCGTGACGCGCGCACCAGATGCGCTCCGCCCTGCTTGATCCCATCCTTGACGACAGCGGCAAGTTCATCTCGGACAGCAAAGCCAGGGCCGAACGCCTGAAAGGGGCGGTGTCCAATTCGGTGTACGAAAGCACCGGCGAAAGCGCGCCCATGATTCTCGGCGCGCACAGCAGGGCGCTTCAGGCGTTCTGTCAGCGGTATGGACGCCTCCCCAACGATGAGATACTGGCAAGCGCCCATCAGGCCATTGAAAACGCCATGATTGTCGGCAAGACGGGCAACGGCCTGCCCGGCGTCTTTGAATCCGCCGACATGAGCACGACCGAGGGCGTCATGATGCGCGACCGCATGGTGTCCCTCATCCTGCCGGTTCTCTTGCAGTCCGTCACCGCCCAGATGACGACCCTGATTCCGGGCCAGTTCAACCGTTCCGAGATGTTCCGCGTCCATCGCGTGGCAGGGAGCACCTTTGGCGACCTTCAGGCCGGAGACCGCATCGACTTCCGCTACAATGGCCGCTATGCCGTTATGGATCAGATGTCCGCTCCGTACCTTGGCGATGCGAGCAAAAAGCAGTTCGTCTTCGACAGCGCCACGGACCGCGGCAAACTGATGCCCATCAAGCCCGGCTCGGTGAAAATCCTCCACGACCGCAACATCGTGGCTCATGATGACAATAACGGCCACATCCTCGGCGTGTTCGCCCTTGCCGGGGCGACCATCAACATCAGCGGAACGGTGGATTACTCGACCGGCAAGGTCACGGTTGACTTCAGCGCCGCTCCGGCGGCAGGCATCGAAATCCACATTGGCTATGATGTGGACATCGAGAAGGACTACAAGCTCATCCCCAAAATCGACCATCAGATGGAATCCCGTGTGCTCGTTCCGCACGAATCGGCCATCACGGGCAGCGTCACCCTGCAAGCCCTCTGGGGCCTGCGCCGCGAGTTCGGCCTTGACGCGGACAATCTCGCCATGTCGGGGATGCGGAACCTTCTCGCCGCCGACAAGGACCGCAAGATTCTGCGGGACATGTACTTCTTTGCGCGCGATGTGGTGGAGTGGAACCGCACCCCGAACGAAAACCTCACCCTGCGCGAACACTATGAAAGCCTGAACTCGGCGCTGCTTGAACTCGATTCCGCCCTGATGAAGCGCAATGGCATCAGCGGCCTTGTGGGCCTGGTGGGCGACAGCTTTGCCGTCAATGTCTTCCGTTATCTCCCGGCCCCGTTCTTTCAGGCCGCGCCGGGCTATCGCAGTGTACCGCAACCTCACTATGTGGGCCGCGTCTTCGGTCAGTTCGACCTCTACTGTGACCCCAATCAGGAAGAATACCCCTGCCTTGCCTTCGCCCGCGGCTCGGAGCACGGCCAGACCGGCTATGTCTGCGGCGATGCCGTGCCCGCTCTTACATTCCGCCACGCCATTCTGGGCGATCTCATCACCAGTTCCACGATGTGGGACCTGGCTTACCGTGACCTCCAGCCCTTTGACGGGCGTGACTATCTGATGAAGCTCAAGATGGTGTCCGGCGACAGTGCGCCCGATTCCGGCAGCGAAACCGGCAAGTAAGAGGAAAGTGACCATTGAAAACAAGGGGTCCGCCAGCCTGTCCATCAAGGGCCGCCACGGCTTTCATATCGATGCCCACTCCACCGTTGTTGTGGAATTGCCCGACACGTCCGCCAGCGCGAATGTGCTTCAGCGCCTGCGTCGCGAATATCCCGCGATGCGCGTCATCGTAGAAAGGGGGGGGGCTCAGCCCCCGTCCGCCCCAGGCATGGGAGAAAACGGCGCCGCCCCCTCCGGCACCAATACCCCCCAGCCACCGTCCGCACCTTCCGATGCCCCCGCGGAGGGAGCGGACGGGAATACCAACATGATGAACGCGGAAGATTTCGCATCCCGCGCCACGGTGACGGAAGGCGAAGCGGGGTGGTGGACCGTGGCTGTTGATGGTCTCCGGGACATCAAGGTGCGCTCGGCCAAGAACGAAGCGAACGCCATTGAAATGGCCTACGCCAAGTATCTTGAAGGCCAGGGCACAGGTGAATAGCCATGAAAAACGTCATCACCAATGCGGCGGAAATCACCGTCCTTGAACCTCTCGACAACACCTACAAGACGGGCGGCGGCCCGGTCAGTGTTGGCGGGTGCGTTATCCTTGCCAATAAGGGTCGGCCCTTTACCGTGCATGAAATCTTCGGCGTGGACACAAGCCAGGAAGACATTTTCGGCACTCCTCTCCCGAAGAAGGCCTACGGCATGGAAGGTTTGCGGCATCTCTCCGAAGCCGCCAAGGAATGCAACTGGGTTCAGGTCGTAAGAGTTGTGAACCAGCAGGAATACCGTTACCCGTCCCTCGGCTTTCTCATGTTCAAGGACTGCGGTGACTGGGATTCCCTGACGGACTATGTGCCCGGCGATGTCGTTTCCTGCGATGGTAAGAAATACATTGCCGCGGCTGACGTGGCCGCATCGACCACGCCGCCCGCAACCGGAACCGGGGAATGGCTGGAATACAGCGGCCCCGTTGAAAAGGACGCGCACCGCCACAACGAAAGTGTCATCGTTGGTGACGATGGATTCTGGCTCGTGGTGTACCCCATTGACGGAGACGCCGGTACCCGGCGTACACTTCGCTTCGAGAATGTGGACAAGGAACGCCGCCGCTTCAAACTGGCGTTCTATGATGTGGACGACACAGGCTACGAATACGCCCTTGAATCGCATCTTGTCGGCATCAACGAGGACGACAAGGACGATATGGGGCGTCCGGCCTACATCGAAACCGTCCTTGAAACGCAGTCCAAACGCTTTCGGTGCGATTTTCTTGAAGGCACCACATGGGAAGCGCTTGAACCTGTCCTTCTCGCTCTGGAAGACAAGAAAGCCACTCCGCAGAGCTTCGGTTTTGAGGGTGGCACGTCCGGCGGCCAGCCTCAAAATGACGACTGGTTCAAGGCCGCAGAACTTCTGCGGCGTGAATCCCTGCCGCTGAACATGATTTTTGCGGCCGGCATCACGGAACAGGACATCATTGCCCGTCTGGCCGAAATCGCGGACTTCCGCCATATCGGCTTCTTCTTCGATGTGCCCTCGTATCTTCCGCAGGACAGCGCCCTTGATTGGCTCAAAGAACTGGGCCTCAACTCTCGTCATGCGCGGGCCTACTACGCTCCCTATGAAGCCTCTGACCCGTGGCGCGGCGGCAAAACCGTGTGGGGCGTCTCCGGGGCCATGGCCGCGGCCAAGGCCCGCGGGAACGCCATTTTCACGAAGAACGTGCCGGGCATACATTATTCCCCTGCCGGGGAAAAACGCGGCTACCTTTCGCGTACGGGCGTCGCCCCTCTCTTCCCGGAACAGAACCTCAATCGGGATACCTTCTACTCCGCGCGGCTCAACCCCGTTATCGACATGGCGTCGGGCGGAGCCTGCGCCGACGATGACCTGACGCAGTTCTTCCGTGAATCCTACCTTCGCTTCGGCTGGATAAATGATGTGCTGGACTACATCGACCAGCGTTTTCTCGAAGCGGCTCGAGTTGCCAAGTTTGAACCGGATGGGCTGACGCGCGAAATCCTCTACGACCTGCTCAAGGCCATTATGGATGAACTGGTCACTTCCGGGGCACTGGTTTCACCGCGAGAGCCGGATAAGGACGGCAACAAGCCGTACATCATCACCATCACTCAGGTCGAAATCGACCTCTGGCACTGTGAATGGGCCGTGTGCATCACCGGTGCGGCACGGCGCATCGCCGGGCAACCCCGCCTTATGCGGTAAGGAATGGAAAATGGACAGACAGCAAGACAATACTTTTGCCATCTTCAACGATGACTTTACCGTTCCGGCCACGCGGCGTGGGCAGGTGCTTTCCGGCGTTCTGGAATCCGCTGCCGGCAAGCCGGAAACAAGCGCCGATGCGGTGCAGGCCTTTGCTCGTCAGCAGGCGCGCACACAGGCCATGTCCGCGGTTCTTGCGTGGGTCGAAGACGAA
Source organism: uncultured Mailhella sp. (assembly GCA_910579055.1). Taxonomy (GTDB): domain Bacteria; phylum Desulfobacterota; class Desulfovibrionia; order Desulfovibrionales; family Desulfovibrionaceae; genus Mailhella. Next base: position 5,171 of record CAJTSU010000183.1, read on the forward strand.
GAGTTCACCTACACGGCCTTGGACGAGTATGCCATCGGCATGGCCGACCTCGATGGTGATTTTGAAATCAGCGATGAGGAAGAGGCCGTTTACAACGCCATCTGGAGCGAAATCCCTGATGCCCTTCAAAGCCTCGGCGCCAGTGAAACCGATGCCAACGACTTCGTGAACGGCGAAGGCAAGACCAGCGATGACGCCGCGGCCCGTGTCGGCAAAACGCTGAAAGAACGCCTCGACGAACTGGAAGCGGATGACGATGAAATCATCGCCGGGTTTGCGCTCGGCGAGGACGCCGTCTTTGAGAATGCCTCCGACGACCCTGAAGGCCGCCACATGATTCTGGAGGCCACCTACCGCAAGCAGAAGGTCGTCCGGGACGGCAAGGTTGTGAAAATCAACAAGCGCATTTCCGGCAAGGTGCGTCTTTCCGCCGCGCAGAAGGCCGGGCTTCGCAAGGCCCGGCGCAAGGCCAACACGGCGGCGGCCCGGCTTCACCGCAAGAAATCCATGCGTCTCCGCGCGCGGCGCGGCATGTAGAGTAGGTCTGCGACATGGAAGGCATCGGCAACCGTGATACACGCATCTCCCAGTTCCGCAAATGCTGGATACAGGGGAGTGAGGTCACGGTTGTCGGTGTCTGGGGCGCAGGTACCTCAAAGGAATTGACGGCGAATTGGAGTTCCCCGTTTGAGGGGGAGAGCATCGGCAACAAGATTCCCCTCGCGGGCGGGCTGGCGCAGGCCGCCACGGACATGACGACCGTGACGACCCTGAACTCTCGCCAGACATGGGAGGGGAACAGGCCCACGACCTTCAATATAGAATTGAAACTCTATGCTCTTGAAGACCCGGAAAGCGAGGTTATGCATCCTATTCGGGAGCTTGAGTTCATGGCCGCGCCTGCCGTGGATGATATGCAGCCCCTGGGGGGACGGATGCCCGACAGGGTATGCGTAAACATCGGTACACGTCATATTTTCACGGACATGGTCATCGATTCCATTTCGCAACCGTTCGATAAGGAAATTGATTCCCTGGGCAGATTTGTCCGGGCGACGCTGAATATCCAGCTTTCCACGCTTACCATGATAAGCAAGGACATGCTGCGGAACGGCTACGGCCAGCAAGCCTAAAGAGGAAATGACATGGCAAACATATCGGATGTGGGGGGGAATATCCCCAAAATTCGCGCCGGATATCGCAGGTTGCTTGCTCTGGGCGAAGGTGTGGCCTCCGATGAGTTTACTGATCATCTATTTTATATTTAAACACATCCTGCTTGCGCAAAACAGGCCT
>CAJTSU010000184.1:0-4792 GCA_910579055.1 uncultured Mailhella sp.
CCATTCGTAAGGCTCCTGCGTCGCCTAACGACTGCCGCTCGCCCGTGTGGAACACGGGCTGCCTTTGCGGCAACGAATGTTGCCGACCATGCCGGAGCAAAGGCACATATTATGCACAACGCCATCAACACGTTTCTACAACTGAGCCAGGCTGTTTATAATGTTGCAAGTGTAATGCCATTTAAATAACATGTAATAATTACAAATGGATAATGCTTGTTATGCGGCCAGGTTCACTGTTTTTCCAAAAAACAGTCTGATATTTGTATTGATTATGTATGAAAATTAATAAAAAATCAGACATAACGTATTTTGATGATAATGTGCCCGGCAGGGGGAAACGGTCGTGTTTTCTGTCCGCAACCAGTAACTTCACCGGAAGATGCATGATGGAAGATGCCTTTTCTCAGGATGTGCATGATATCAGAACCATGCTGCCGCAAAGGCTGCGCACGTTTCGCCGCCTTTCTCTGGTGTTCGGGCTTTCTGAAGAAGAGATGTCGAGGCGCTTGGGCAGGCTCCCGGAGGCATTGCAGGACGGGGAGGGCGCTGCGGAGGCGCCCCTGATTTCGCCCCCGGGGGATCATCTTCCCCAGACGGGGCATGGCGGAAGCCCGCTTGCGGAAGCGCTGCGCCTGTTCCGGGAGGAACGCGTTATCGACGGGGCGGAGGTGCTGGCGCGCTGGATTGGTTATTTGTGCCGGAATGAACATATCTGGGTGGTGGAGCTGTGCATACGCTGTATCCTGAGCCGGCTTGTCCGCTTTTCATTTGCCCGCTCCGGCATTCGTGAAATGGAGCGGTATATGGAGCTGTGCCTTGCGCTTCAGCCCGTTGCCGCGTTTTATGCCGTCGAACCGGAACAGATGGAGCGCGTGATCCTGCGTGCCCGCGTCGCCGCACACAAGATAGGAGACAGACAGGCGTTCAGACTTCTGAACACGGTGTTTGAAACGCAGGTGATGCTGGATCCGCGGGGGTATCCGTATTACTACCTTTCCGAACCGGATGAAAAAGGCACCGGTTTGGTGGGGCTTGCCGAGGACAGAGTCTATAAGGTCAATGCGGCGCTTTTTTTCGGCACCTATCATTTATTGATGGGGCACCCCCGGCTGGCCCTTGACCATTTTTCCCTGCGTTCCCCCACGCCGCCTGAAGAACCGCATCGGGATCTGGTTGAAGCGATATATGCGCCGTTTGAGGCCGTGGCTACCGCCATGACGGGGGAGTTTCACCGCGCGCGGGCGCTTTTGACGCAGGAGTTGCAGGCGCACAGAAAGTTTCGTCACAGCGCCGTCAAGCGCATGTTGCAGATCAGGCTTGCGGATGTTCTGCTGGACATGGGGGAAACGGAAGCCGCGCTTGAACATATTGATGCGGTCATGGACGGCGTGAGCCTGGGCGGGCATGTCCCCGGCTGGCTTGCCGTGCATGTGCTTCTTGCCCGGTATCATCTGATTTCCGGACGCGCGGGGCATGCCTGGATCATTTTGGAAAAGTCCGTGCGGATTTGTCATGGCCTGGGGTACGAATACAGCGCACACGGCCCGTCATTTCTCAATATGCTGTATGCGTTCCGGCAAAAGGGCTTGCCCGATATCCCGCATTATGCCTTTGACGGGCTTCTGAAGCAGAGCCTGAACGGAGCGAATCTGACCATGCGTTTTGTCGCGCTGCGTATCAGGGCGCACCAGATACTGCGAAACGGGCAGCATATCAGACGCGTTTACCCCCTGTTGCGGAAGTGCAGAAATTTTTTTGTGATGTATGGTCTTGCCTTTGAAGAGGCGGAAACGAATTCCATGCTGGCTGATGCGTATCTGAAAGCCGGGGACAGGAAGTTCGCCTTGCGCTATGCCATAGAGGCCTGGCCCGTGTATGCCCGTTATCCGGCCCTGCGGGGATCATGGCCGCCGGGACTGCATGCCCTGATTCCCCATGCTCACACGGAAAAACAGCGCCTTGCCGGTAATGCGGAGTCCTGCCTGCGGCAATTGACGCGCGTCTTGCTGGAGCTGGATCCGCTGGAGTGTGAACAGTTTCCGCTCGATTTGCTCAGTTCCGTATGCCGCGTGTTCGGCGCATCGCGCGGGGTGCTCTGGCGGGTGCCCGTCCAGGGCAGGCCAAAGGCGCTGTATGCGCACGGACTTACGCGGGAGCAGGCCGAAGGAACCGCTTTTGCCGCGCGACGCCGTATTGTCGAAGAATCCTGCGACGTGATTCCTTTTCGGGTCGTATTGCATACGGAAACTGAGGAAAAACCGGACTCCGGGGATGAGGTCATGGCGGTGGTGGCACCCCTTCCTTTGGGGCGGGAAACCTGTCACACGATATATTTCGAGGGAGGGCAATGGCTGTGGAGCGAAGAGGATTTGACGGAAAGCACCCTGGTGCAATTGGGCGAGATGCTTGCCGTTCTGGTGCGCCGATGGCTGCAAAGGCAGGGGCAGAGCGGCGGCAGGCGCGAGGAATCGTTCTCGCGGGAGGAGGACGGGTTCATCTATCAAAGTGAAACCATGCGGGATTTTCTGCGGAAAGTGGATAGCGCCGCCACAGCGGACGTTTCCATGCTGATTTATGGCGAATCCGGCGTAGGCAAGGAACTGATCGCCCGGCGCATACACCGCATGAGCCGTCGGCCGGGGCCGTTTGTGGCCGTCAACCTGTCCAGTCTGCCCGAAGAACTGTTCGAGAGCGAAATGCAGGGCTATGAACGGGGGGCGTTCACCGGCGCGAACCAGCAGAAGATTGGTCTGCTCGAACTGGCTCACCGCGGTACCCTGTTCATTGACGAAGTGCCGGATGTCAGCCCGCGGGTTCAGGTAAAGCTGTTGCGCCTGCTGCAGGAACGGAGCTTCATGCGGCTGGGGAGCACCCGCGTGGTTCATTCCGATTTCCGGCTTGTTGTGGCGACAAACAAGGATTTGAAGGAAGAAGTACGGCAGGGGCGTTTCCGTTCGGATCTGTTTTATCGGATTTGCGTCATTTCGCTGCATGTGCCGCCCCTGCGCGAACGCCGGGAGGATATTCCCGCCCTTGCCGCCTATTACCTGGAGGAATTCGCCGGAAAACACCGCCGGAACAAGCCGAACCTGGGGGCAAAGGAGAGAGAGAAACTCTATGCCTACAACTGGCCGGGGAATGTGCGGGAGCTCCGCAACGTTATGGAACAGGCCGTAATCCTGTCAACGGAGGGCAAAACCTACCTGGCGCTGGATGAGCGCAGCGGCGGGGTTGAGGAGGGGGAACAGCCCTTGCCGGGCGTGTGTGGCGACCCCGCGCCTCTTCGGGATACCGCTCCTTTTCCCCGATCTTTTCTGGAAGTCATGGACGACATGCTGGCCGCCTTTCCTTCCATTGACGAACTGGAAGAGCATTATATCCGGGAAGTTCTGCGGATGACGAACGGCAGGGTATCCGGAAAACAGGGAGCCGCGTCCCTGCTGGGAATAAGCCGGGCCACCCTTTATGAAAAGCTGCGGCGTTTTGGAGCGGAAGCGGAGGGCGCGTCCGTAGGGAAGGAGGGAAAGCCTTCCTTCAGGAAATAGGGCATGGCCGCATTCACCAGCCCTTCATGGTTTGAAACCTTTCCAGAGCATTTTTTGATTGAAACTATCTGCCGGCCAGATCCTATGTTCTGACCCGCAGGTTTCACGCCTCCGCCGGAGTCATACGCCGCAAGTGAATTGCGGCTACTCCGGCTTCGCGGTGCCCTGAGCCGTTAGCGCGTAGCGCTTTACGGATAAGGAGAGCAGAGATGAGTCTCGCTTCGCTCGACTCTTGGAGCATTTTCAAAACGAAAATGCTCCAGGGATAACGCTCAACTCCCCTTGTGCAGGATCCCGGCCAGGGTTTCCAGCGCGGCGGCGAGCTCTTCCCGGCGTTTCACCCCGCCCAGAGCAACGCGCACACCGTGTTCCGGCACGCCGTGGCCCATGGCGAAGTGTTCGCCTTCCGCTACCAGAACGCCCCGCTCCCGTGCCGCATCGGCAAAGCGCATGCCTGTCCACGGTTCAGGCAGACGTAGCCAGCAGAAGAATCCCGTGCCGCGCGTGACGAGTTCAAAGCCGTCCAGGATGTCGCGTGCGAGCGCGTTGCGCGCCCCGGCCTCAGCCCGCTTGGCATCGAGAACTCTCTGCGCCGTGCCGTCGCTGATCCAGCGCGCGGCCAGTTCCGCCATGAGCGGGGGGACCATGGAAATGGTGTAGGAAATGTTTTTCTCCAGTTCTTCCAGGTGATACTGAGGCGGGCAGAGGTAGGCCACGCGCAGGCCGCCGCCCAGCACTTCGCTGGTGGCGGCGATGAAGCAGGTGCGTTCCGGAGCAAGCTTTGCCAGCGGCGGGAGGGAGTTGGCTCCTCCAGGGGAAGGAGTGCCCCGATGCAGGGTCAGAGCGAACACGTCGTCTTCCATGATCAGCAGGTCGCGGCGGCGGCAGACTTCCACCAGTTCCTCCCGGCGGCGCAGGCTCATTTGCGTCAGGGTGGGATTGCGGCAGGAGGGCATGAGATAGACGGCCCGTATCCGGTTGCCCGGCAGAGCGCTCCGGCATGCGGCATCCAGCGCATCAGGCGACATGCCGCCCGCGTCCGTGCGCACGGGCACAACCTGGATGCGCAGGCGGCGGGCCAGTTGACGCAGGAGAGGATAGCTCAGGCTTTCCGCCGCGATTCGATCCCCCGGCGCGCACAGCGAGGTCAGGATGGTCAGCAGCGCGTGTTGGGAACCGGCGCAGATCAGCAGTTCTTCGGGCCGCACGGCCAGACCGTACCTCCCCGCCCAGGCCGCCCCGGC
>CAJTSU010000184.1:4824-6456 GCA_910579055.1 uncultured Mailhella sp.
GCGCATCCAGCGCGGCGGCGTCATGGTTCGCCAGATTTTTCAGGCCGTGGGAGAGAGAGGGGTTGAGATGCTCGAAGGGCGCGATAAAACCGAGATTGTGCATGGCCGTCTGCACGCGGGAAACGACGTGGTTTCCTGCAATTGCGGTACGTCTTTTGGCCGGGATGCAGGGCGGCGCGTCGGGCGCGGCCTCTCCGCCTTCCGCCGCTTCCGGCGGCATGACGTCCACATCCGGGCGCTGAGCGCGGATGAAGGTGCCCCGACCTACCGCCGCTTCCACCAGTCCGCGCGTGGCGGCTTCGGCATAGGCTCGGCTTACCGTGCCAAGCGTAACCCCGAGGGCTTGCGCCAGATCGCGCTGGGGCGGCAGCGCTTCACCGGGGGCGATTTTTCGTTCCCGGAACGCCTGATCCACGGCGTCGGCCAGAGCGAGGTATTTGGGGCGATCGCTGTTGCGGGTAAAGGATTCCACCAAAAGCGCAGTGATGTCCATAGTGTCATACATACAATGTTTATTGATCCTGTTTCTTGCAGATCAATTGTCTTTTAGCGCGCATGGCCTATTCCTGCAAGGAAAAGCTCCATCCGGGCGAAAAAGGAGGAGAACATATGAAAAAAGACGGACAGGACTTGAAGAAGGGAACCTTGACGCTTAAGGCCGGATTGGCGCAAATGCTCAAGGGCGGGGTCATCATGGATGTGACCACCCCGGAACAGGCGAAAATCGCACAGGAAGCCGGGGCCTGTGCGGTGATGGCGCTGGAGCGCGTGCCCGCCGACATCCGCAAGGCCGGGGGCGTGGCCCGTATGGCGGATCCCGGCATTATCAGGCGCATCATGGAAGCTGTCAGCATTCCGGTCATGGCCAAGGCGAGGATCGGGCATGTGATCGAGGCGCGTATTCTTGAGGCGCTTGGCGTGGACTATATCGACGAGAGTGAAGTGCTGACCCCGGCGGACGATCGCTTCCACACCGACAAGAACGCGTTCCGGGTGCCGTTCGTGTGCGGAGCGCGCAATCTGGGCGAGGCTCTGCGGCGCATAGGCGAAGGCGCGGCCATGATCCGTACCAAGGGCGAACCGGGCACCGGCAATGTGGTGGAAGCGGTGCGCCATTGCCGCGTGGTCATGGGGCAGATCCGTGAGCTGTGCAACATGCCCGAAGATGAAGTACCCGGTTTTGCCAGGGAACTGGCTGCTCCGCTTGAGCTGGTGCGGGTTACGCGTGAGGCCGGACGGTTGCCTGTGGTGAATTTCGCTGCCGGGGGCATTTCCACGCCCGCCGATGCGGCGTTGATGATGGAACTGGGGTGCGACGGCATCTTTGTGGGGTCGGGTATCTTCAAGTCTGCCGACCCGGCGCGGCGTGCCCGGCGGGACCTGGACATTTGGGGGGACTGCGCCGCCCGCGCCATTGTGGCCGCCACCACACATTTTCGCGATTATGATATTCTGGCCGAAGTTTCGCGGGAGCTCGGCGAACCCATGCCCGGTCTGGAAATTTCTTCCATCGCACCGGGGGAAAGAATGCAGGAGCGGGGATGGTGAGCGCATTTTCCGGTCTGCGTATCGGGGTTCTGGCCCTGCAGGGAGCGTTTGCCGAGCATGTCCGCATGGTTCGCGCCTGCGGGG
>CAJTSU010000185.1 GCA_910579055.1 uncultured Mailhella sp.
GTACGCCTTATATCCCCGCCCTGAAGAGCGGGGCTTTACGGCGCGTTGAGGTAAAAAGCTCCGGGGCGCGGCTGTTCAGCGTGGTGTCGAGAATAACCCTGGCCGCCCGTGCCAAACAAAAATACACCTCCCGCAAGCGGTATCAACACTGTTCCCCACTTGAACAGTTCTCCAGGGTTTAGCCGCCAACTTGCGCAAACACGCCGTGATCGAACAATATCCTGACGCCTATTCCGAGCAGGGCGGCTCCGCCGATGGCTCCGGCCCAGCAGCGCACGCAGCCGATCCGGCCAAGGCGTGAACCAAGCAGCATGCCCCCCAGGCTGAACAGCGTACATGCCACGCCGATGATCAGGGCGGGAAGTGCGATGGGCATGTGCAGCAAAGAAAAGGAAAGCCCCACGGCCAGGGCGTCGATGCTGGTGGCGATGGCCAGAAACAGCAGCGTCATGCCCGTAGTGGGATCTTTCGTCTTGACCTCTTCACCTGCGCCGCAAAGGGCTTCGCGCAGCATGTTGATACCGACGAAGGCCAGCAGGGCAAAAGCGATCCAGTGATCCCACTGTTCAATGAGATGGCGCACGCTGAGGCCGAGCAGCCAGCCCGCGGCCGGCATGACGGCCTGAAACAGACCGAAGGTCAGGGGCATGCGCGTCAGCTGGCTGAGCCTTGGCTTGCGCAGTGTGATGCCCGCAGTAACTGATACGGCCAGCGCATCCATGGACAGGGCCGCGGCCAGGGCGAGAAGTTCGAGGAAGGACATTGAAACTGCTCCGGAGTAGGGGGGGGATGCCGCTTCATGTACCGGAGGACGGCTCACCGCACAAGCGCTTGTGACTGCGCCCGAACTATGCTATTTTTTTCAAAAGTTGTTTGTACATCAGCAAATTCAGCATATCTCCCAGTCTGATGACAAACCCCGCTTTGCGGAGTTTGCGCCGTCTGAGCCGCCAAAGCGGCTTGACGGAAGGCACGAAAATGGCTCGCTTTACGGCGCGGCAAAGCCGCGGCCCACTCGCAATTTTCGGGCTGCTGACTTTGTCGGCAGCCTTTCTCCGCCGCGGGCGGAGCTTTCATATGGTTGCCTGCCCCGGCGTCCGAACTCGCCGGCTGCGGGCGGTTTGCCGCATTTCGCAAAGACGACATTTTCAGCCGGAAGGCCGTCCCATACGGGGCATATATTCAAGGAGTTCCCATGCCGGACAGGCATCTTACCATTACCCCGCTGGGGGGGCTTGGAGAAATAGGTCTGAACTGCCAGAAATGGGAGTGCGGACAGGGGGCCGTGCTGGTTGATTGCGGCCTCATGTTTCCCGATGATTCCCAAATGGGCGTGGATGTGGTCATTCCTCTGTTCAATTCCCTGTTCGCGGAAGGCGAACGCCCCCTGGGCGTGGTGCTGACCCACGGGCATGAAGACCATATCGGCGCGCTGCCCTGGATGATATCTCAATATAAGGGCATGCTGTCCACGCCTCTGCCCATTTACGGTTCGCCTTTCACGCTGGCTCTGGTGGAGCATAAGCTCACCGAACACGGTCTGCTGGATCGCGTGGTTTTGCGGGCCGTCGGCCCGCATGAACGGGTGCGGATCGGCAGTCTGGACTTTTTTTTCAGCCCGGTCTGCCACTCTATCCCGCAAGGTTACGCGCTGCTGGTGGACACTCCGGTGGGCAAGGTCATTCATACCGGCGACTTCAAGCTGGACAGGGAACCTTTGGGCGAAGCGTCCACGTTGTGTGAAGATATCGCGGCATTTGCCGGAGAAGAGGGCATCCGTCTGCTTTTGGCCGACTCCACCAACGTGGAAGTGGAAGGCCATTCCAAGCCGGAACGGGAGGTGCGCGACACCCTGCGCGAACTTTTTTCGGAAGCGGAAGGGCGCATCTTTATCGCATTGTTCTCCAGCCATATTGACCGCGTGCGCATTGTGCTGGAGCTTGCGAAAGAGACAGGGCGATCCGTGCTGGTCAGCGGGCGCAGTCTGGCTTCCAACATTGAGAAGGCCGTGAATCTGGGCCTGCTGGAAAGGCCGGAACGGCTTTATACCGAGCAGGAAGGCCTGTCCGAGGCCGAAGCCTCGCGCACGGTGATTCTCGCCACCGGCACGCAGGGCGAGCCGCTTTCCGCCATGACCCGTATTGCCAATGGCGAACACCGCCAACTGGCCCTGCACGAAGGGGACACGGTGATCATGTCCTCCCGCGTGATCCCCGGCAACGCTCGCGCGGTTTCCCGCGTGGTGAACCAGATGTATCGGCAGGGGGCCAAGGTGTACCATGGGTCGTGGCGCACGATTCATGCCACGGGGCACGCGTGCCGGGAAGAACTGCGGGCCATTCTTGAACTGGTGCAGCCGGAGTGGTTTATTCCCGTGCATGGGGAATACCGCAATCTTGCCCTGCACGCGCAGCTTGCCCGGGAATGCGGGGGTGAGCCTTCCCGCGCGCTGGTGCTGGAGGACGGGCATCCCTTTACCTTGACTCCCGATGACCTGGTGCTGGAAAAGCCCGTGCCCGTTGACTTTGTGCTGGTGGACGGCAAGGGCGTGGGCGATGTGGGGCGCCTGGTGCTCAAGGAACGCCGCATCCTCGGCAGTGAGGGGGTGGTTATTGTGGTTCTGGTCATTGCCGGAGATACGGGCGAAGTGTTGCACGGGCCGGAAATGATTTCGCGCGGCTTCGTCTTTGAGCAGCTGTACGAACATGTGCTGGAAGATTCCAAATGTCTGGTGCTGGATCAGCTTGAGGATATGGCTCCCCACGAGTACGATCGTCTTCAGGAGCGCATACGTTCCAGCATGCGCCGTTTTTTCCGCGACGTGCTGGGGCGTGATCCGGTTGTGCTGCCGGTGGTTTCCGTGGTCTGAGCCTTGTAACCCGGGCGGTGTTTTCATCAAGGCTCTATTATAGTGTGGTGTTGATAAAATAAGCCCCTGTTGTAGAACCGTGTTGATGGCGTTGCGCGAGGCGTGTATTTTTACCACGGCACGGGCGGCAGCATCCGTTTTTCCGGGCCGTATTGATTGTCGTTGGCGGCGGCACCTCAAGTTTTTGCGTGTTGCGCCGAAATAGATTGTTGTTAACCCATGGAGGCGCTGTCATTATGACCCAGACCCTTGCTCATCCCGCCCCGGAAGACGTTCAGGAAGCCGGAAGCCTAACACATCGTGCCAAACGCCAGGAAAAGGACGAAAACCTGATCCAGTTGGTTACTTTCCGGCTGGGTGATGAAGAGTTCGGCGTTAAAATCCTGGTAGTGAACGAAATTATCAGGCTTGTGCAAATCACTCAGGTGCCCAACGCGCCGGAATTCATTGAAGGCGTGATTAATCTGCGCGGCAAGGTATTGCCGGTGATGGGGCTGCGCAAGCGCTTCAACATGCCGGAAAAGGCGCTGGACGATCATTCGCGCATCATCGTTATGGAACTGAACCACAATGTGGTGGGCTTTCTGGTGGACGCGGTGTCTGAAGTGTTGCGTATTCCCGAGAGCACGGTGGAACCCGCTCCGGCCGTGGTGGCGGGCGTTGGATCCGAATATATTGAAGGCGTGGGCAGACTGGATGATCGCCTGCTGATCCTGCTTGATCTGGAAGCGTTGCTCGGTAATCCCATGAATGAAGTGCATTAAGCGCTTCCTGAACCTGGAGATTTTTCAGTCGACAGCTCGAAAATTGCGAGCAGGTGGCGGCGTATCTCGGCTCTCTTCACGCGTAAGGCGCTTTGCGCTGAAGGCTGAAGGTGCCGCGCCGTAAGGCGCGCGATTTTCGGGGGTTGTCATCATTCTGAGGGGAAGAAGCTTTGTGCTTCTTCCCCTCAGAATGTGTGGAGCCATGCTCCCGAGTTATTGCTTCTTCATGATCAGACCCGCTGCGGCCTGTTCATTTTCCATGCGCTTGATGATGTCGCGGGTGGCGAAGGAGCCTACAGTAGCGCAGGCAATGTTGGCCAGAAGATCGATATGACCGCCGGTGGAGAGCTTGGCGAGGTTGACGCTCTTGTTGCCCTCCGCATCTTCAAAATGCCAGGCATTAACCTTGGTTCCGTCAAAGTCATCAATCACGATCTTGAAATAGCCGTTGGGACCAACAAACACGTTGTTGGCGCTGTCCAAAACCACTTCTTCCTTATTGGTGAGAAGGATTTCGTTCAGCTCTCCGCAAGAGGCTCAGGTGTCGGGGCGGGCCAGGAAGCGGGTATCCGACGGCCATTCCTGCGGGTTCCTGATTTCATAGATGTCCCTGTACATGTCAAGGCTGACCTTGCCGTCCTGTACTGCGCCGCCGGGCTTGAGCATGGCCAGTTGTACGCTGATTTTCCCGTCGGAGGAATTGAGCTGCCATTTCGCCCGATCCGGAGCGCTGCTGGGGAGATAGTCCAGTGCGGCGGGGTCATCCATGCCCTTGAAGGTCTTCTCCGCGGTCTTGCCGCTTTCTTCTGTGAGGCGCAGGGTTACTTCCGTGGGGGAAACCGCCAGCACATCAACTTTGGCCTTGCCCACCATAACATGATCGCCGGGAGCATAGGCTCCGGAAATGCGGGGCGCGGCGCTCAGCCAAATGCTGGTGAGGCTGGGCGTACCGAATTCCTTGACAGAGATTTCGTCCATGCCCGCCTTTTCAGCGATGAAGTAGGACTGCCCGCTGGGATAGGTGGAGCTGGTAAAATAGGTATTGTGATACAGCGGGCCGGTTTCGTCCGCCGGAAGCGGATACCTGCCTTCAGGCAGGCCCAGTCCGTCGTTATACTTGCCGGAAGAGAAATCTTTCAGTGTGGGGCTGATGGCCACGGTGAAATTGGTGCCGTAATAATTGCCCGACGCCTTCATGATGCGCACGGTGTCGGAGTTTGCCGCGTTACCGTAGGGGTGCCCTTTGCTTGCCGTAAACTGGAGCAGCCGCGAGCCGTCCTCATGCAGTTTGAGTGATTCGCCCAGCTTGAGCTTGCGGTTTTTAACGATGATGTACTCGTACTGTTCATTGACCACCGGCTGACGCTTGCCGAGCATCACGACATCCAGCCCGGTCATGGTGCCGATGCTGCCGAGGCGGGAGGAGTAGTACAGCCCCTCCGGCGGGATAATGATTTTGCCGTTGTCGATGTAACTTTTGCGGATTACGACACCTTCATTGATGGTGCGTTTGCCGATGTAAAGATCCAGATCATAGGATTTGAAGCCGGGGACCTTGGCAATGATCGCCGCGGTTCGCGCCGGAGCCTGACACAGAGCGGATTCCGCGCCCTGTGCGCCGCAGACCGGAGAAAGAGCCGCAAGAGCCAGCCCTCCCGCCAGTAAACCGAGAACATGGTTCTTCATGAACAAGCCTCCTGTAAAAGGTTCATCCGGAGGCGGGATGCCCCCGGAACGGTACGCATGCATGCCACGCTTGCAACAATCCGCCGGCATCAGTATAACCTGACCGCGCTGGCTTCTTCCAGCTGGAGCTTGAGCACCATTTTCCAAAAAAAGGCAGCCTGCCTTTGGGGCAGGCCGCCAACAACCGTGAACGGCGCATTGCGCTTATTTCAGGGGCGGTATGCGTAGAACCTGGCCCGGATAGATGTTATCCGGATGTTTCAACATAGGCGTATTGGCGTCAAAGATGATTTTGTATTGATCTCCCTTGCCCTTGCCGTAGTGTGCTTCGGCAATTTTCCAGAGCGTGTCGCCTGATTTGACAGTATAAAAAACGGATTCTTCGGCAGGGGTGCTGACGGCGATGTCGTCGGTTTTGACTCCTGCAACGCCCATGTTGTTTCCCACGGCCAATACGACCTTTTCCAATGTTGCCTGGTCTTTGACCGAGCCTTTCAGCACTACCTGATCACCATCAACCTGAACCTGAATATCCTTGGTATCAAGACCGTGGGCATCCAGGCTCTTTTTCAGTTCCTCTGCCTTGGCTTCACCGCCGCCGAATATTTTTTCGCCGACATCTTTGAGAAAAGTAAACAGCCCCATAGCTTTCTCCTGTTTTGTTGAGCTTGCTCGGACAGGCCGCAGAAACACACGGCATTCCCCTCGAAGCTTTCGGATGCGGAGTCTGCCGGATGCGGACAATGTCAAAACTATAGTGCATGCGGGCAGTGTTGGCAATTATAGAAAATACTTGGCTTTGTAGAGAAGAGTGTTGAAACTATCCTTCACAGCCGGAGGCGCGAGCGCGGGGTTTTCCGCGCAAAGCGCAAGCGAGATCGAGTATCGGCAACGCCGATCGAGCGTCGTCAGTTGCCGCCCGTGCCGTGATAAAAATACACGTCATGCACAGTGGTATCAACATGATTCTATAATAACATCAATTACTGATCTTCCAAATTTTTACTAAACAATATTTAGCAAAGCTGCTACACTGCATGGCATGGAACTACCAAGCAGCAAAGCAAAAAACGTTCGGGAGTAC
>CAJTSU010000186.1 GCA_910579055.1 uncultured Mailhella sp.
CGCCGCAATTCTCCCTGTGAATATGCCTGTCCCGCCGGAACGGCGATACAAAGCGCCCATTTTCTGCTTGCGGAGGGAAGAACGGACGAGGCCCTTTCCTTTCTGCTCAGCCGCAATCCCTTTCCCGGCATAACGGGGCGGGTATGCCCCCATTTCTGCGAAAATGCCTGTAACCGGGCGGAACATGATGAGGCCGTTGCCATCCGGGCGCTGGAACGCCATGTTTCCGGGGCCGGGGGCGATGTGCCCTGGCCTGCGCGTGCGCCGTCCACAGGCAGGAGAATCGCGGTCATCGGCTCCGGCCCGGCCGGGCTGAGCTGTGCCTGCTACGCGGCGCTTATGGGGCATTCGGTTACGGTGTTCGAATCTGCTCCGCTCATGGGCGGCGTACCCCGCCATTCCCTGCCCGAGTTTCGTCTGCCCAGGCAGATAGCGGACTACGAGACGGCGCGCGTCCTGAAGGCCGGAGATATCACGGTTCATACCAACACGGCCCTCGGACGGGATATCTTTCTTCCCGCCCTGAGGCGTGACTTCGATGCCTGTGTTCTGGCTGTGGGCCTTCAGAAAGAACGGCGTCTGCCGATCCCCGGCGGCGATCTGGCGCTGCCGGCGGTCGGCTGGCTGAAGGCCGCGAATATGGAGCGCCGTTCCCTGCGGGGTGAGAAGGTTCTGATTATGGGTGGGGGCGGAGTGGCCTTTGACTGCGCCTTTACCGCGCTGCGCCTGGGAGCGTCTTCCGTGGAGATGGTCTGCCTCGAAACGGCCGACGCCATGCGCGTACCCGTGGAGGAACTGCGCCAGGCGGAGGAGGAGGGGATAATCATCCATAATGAACGCAGCGCGGCGCGGATTGTCCGGATCGAGAACGGCGGACTGCGTCTTGAGGCGGACAGGGTGGCCTTTTTCGGTTTTGGGGAAGACGGCTCCCTGAAGCTGGAAACCGTTCCCGGCGATTCCGCCGCATTTGAGGCCGGGCTGCTGATCTGCGCCAGCGGGCTTCAGCCTGACCTTTCCGTGCTGGGAGAAGGCATGCCCACGGCCTCTGCGCGCGGCTGCATCGCGGCAGATCCGGAAACGCTGGAAACATCCCTGCCCGGCGTGTTCGCCGCCGGAGACATAGCGTCCGGGCCGTCCAGCGTGGCCGCCGCCGTGGGAGGCGGCAGGGCGGCGGCTCTGGCCGCGCACAGGCACGTCATGGGGTTGTTGCCGGGAACCTGTCTGGAAGTTTCGATCAGTGACGACAATAAGGTGGAAATGCGGGAGACTGAAAGGCTCCCCCCGGCCCATACGGTTGACTACCGGGAAATGCTGCACGTCGATTGGCATGGACATGATTCCCGCCGTTCTTCGTCCGGCGAGGATGCAATGCCCCCTGTTCTGCCTTTCCGGGAACTTGTTCCCGCGCTCTCCCCCGCGGATGCGCGGGCCGAAGCCGCGCGCTGCATGCACTGCGGGCAGTGTTCCGCCTGCGGCAACTGTGTGGATCATTGCCCCGGCCATATCCTGGAAATGGGAGAGAGCGGGCCGCATGCGGCCTGGCCGGATCAGTGCTGGCACTGCGGCTGCTGTCGCATCGCCTGCCCGGACGGGGCCATTTCGTACGTCTTTCCGCTGACCATGATGGTGTGAAAGGAACGCGCGCCGTGAATTTCGGCGGGCGGATCAGGGAGATATGCGGAACATCCCCCGCTGATTGCGGCAAGGCGCATTGTCTGCACGCAAAATTGTCCTCATTGCCGAAACTTCCGGCATAAGGCTCCGGACAGGGCGTTTTTTCTCCTCCGTGCCGAACTTGGCGCGGAGGCTTTTTTATGGCAGAACAGGGTCTGTACCGGTTGTGTCGGGTATCTCGTGTATCATTTGCAGCAAAGGCGCAGTCATGACACCTTTTTACGGCATTATTCCCGCCCGTTACGCGTCGACCCGCCTGCCGGGCAAACCGCTGGCGGTTATCTGCGGCAAGCCCATGATCTGGCATGTGGCCATGCGGGCCATGCGTTGCGCCGCGCTTCGGGGCGTATGGATCGCCACTGACGATGAACGCGTGCAAGCTGCCGCCCGCGAGCTGGATTTGCCCTGCGTCATGACGGCGGGGGATCATCCCAGCGGTACGGATCGCGTGCGCGAGGCGGCGAACAGACTGGATCTTCCGCAGGACGCGGTGATCGTCAACATTCAAGGGGATGAACCTTTGCTTGAGCCGGCCATGCTGGACGAGCTGCTTGCCCCCTTCGCCGATGATGGCGTACAATGCGCCACGCTGGCCACGCCGCTGGATCCCGCGGTGGACGCGGCGCTCATAGCTTCACCGAATCAGGTCAAGGTCGTGACAAGTCTGGCCGGAGACGCCCTGTATTTCTCCCGCGCGCCCGTTCCGTACCCGCGTGACGGGGGTACGCCGTATTATCTCGGCCATGTGGGTATTTATGCCTTCCGGCGGCGGGTGCTGGAGCGCATGAGCCAGTTGCCGCCCAGCCGTCTGGAACTGCTGGAAAAACTGGAACAGCTGCGCCTTCTGGAAAACGGCATCCCTCTGCGGGTCGTGACCACGTCATACCGCACCTGCGGCGTGGATACGCCTGAGGATCTGGAAGCCGTCAGGCTTGAGATGGCGTGCAGAACCGATTAACTTCATAAAAAAAACCGCAACCCGGAACATCATTATGTCTCAGCTTGCCACAGCACGCCGTCAGCTCTCTTCCATCAAGTCGCTCATTCGTCAGGAAAAATTTCTTTCCGCCGTTCAGACGCTGCGCGATGCCGTGATTACGGTATTTCGCGAACCGCTTATGAAGGCGGAAAAAGAGGAATTCGAGCGTCTGATTTCCGATGCTTCCTATCATATCGTCTGCGATCCGCATGTCCGCAAGTCCGCCGCTCTGGAGATTAAATACGAGCCGGGCAAGGAACGCGAATTTCTGGACGGGCTCAACATGCTGCTGGAAACCTTTGACGGTCAGTTCCAGGACGACGCGCGGGAAAGCGCCCGCCTGCTGGAAGAAAAGAAAAGGCTGGAACTGGAGCGCGGGCAGCAGAAACTTGATGCCGGGCAGGTGGATGCCGCGCGTGCCGTGTTTTCCATACTGGTGCGGGAAAACCAGGAAGATTACGAACTGCGGCGGGATATCGGCGAGCGTTTTCTGCGGGCCGGGGAATATGAAGATGCGATACAATACCTGGGCGAGGCTCTGGAAGGCATGCCCGGCGCGGCTCACATCTACAACAGTCTGGCCGTGGCCCAGCGCAAGATGGGAAAGTACGCGGAGGCGGAGCAAAGTTATATCAAGGCCGCCAAGGGCGGCTACAAGGATTCCCATCTGTTTTTCAATATGGGACGGCTGTATGTGGACTGGAAAAAATGGGACAAGGCGGTGAAAGCGGCACAGGGGGCATTGCAGATGGATCCCGATTTTACGGAAGCGCGAAAACTCATGGCATATGCCGAGAAAATGAGAGATAGAGGTCTGTAGAGGCTGTTTTATCCTCAAGGGGCCGCTGATTAAAGCGTTTCGTGAACAAAGACGGGAAACTCTCGCAGGAGACATACCTATGTTTAAAAACATCGTGATCGCCGTGCTTGCGGCTTGTTGCATCTTTCTGGTGGTGAATCAGCGCATGGAGCGCGCCGCCTGGGGCGAGGAAGAAATCGGCCCCGCCGAGTACGGCGGCCTGGCCGCCTTGCGCGACGTCATTCCCGCGGAGGAATACCGGGAAAAGGTTCTGCCGTTGCTTCAGGAAGCGCTTAAAAGCGGGAAGATGACCCGGGGGCAGCTCGTGGAGCTGGGAAAGAAACTGGGCGGCCTTGGTTCGCAAACGCTTGCCGCTGTGGAAAGAGAGCGCCCGCAGGATAAAATCGCCCGAGCCTGGAATGATGCCCTGGCCGGGGCGAGAGAAGGCGCGGCCGATTTCGGCGCATCGTTCAGCCGTCAGATGAATGAAGCCATGCGCGAACTGGGCGAAACCTGGAACAGCATGACCCGTAAGAACGCGCCCGCGCCGGAACAGAAGCCCGGCACGGGACAGGGGGAAGTTGCGTTATAGCGTCAGCAGACGGCCAAGAGCGGGAATGGCGTCCTTCACGCCGGAATGCCGCAGACAGGCCCACAGAGTGGCCTGATTGCTGGTAATGACCGGCAGCCCCCAGTCTGTCTCCAGCAGAGGGATGATGTCCAGCACATTGAGCCCCGTGCAGCTGATGAACAGGCTGTCCGCTCCGTCGCGCGGCAAAGGCTTGACCTTCTGAAAAACATAGTGCGGTTCGATATCGGTAATGGACTGGTTGACATAATCGTTGCCCATGCCGGAAATGAAACGTACCTGAAGTCCGTTGTTTTCCAGAAAGACTTTTTCCGCCTCGTTGGTGTCGTCGGGATAGGGCGTGATGACGACCGGGCGGGAAACGCCGAGTGCCTGAAAGGCTTCAAGCACCGCCGTGGAAGTGGTAAGACAGGGATCGCCCGTGATCGCTTCCATTCTTGTGATAAGCTCACGGTCGAAGCCGGGGCCGCCGATCAGACTGCCTGAAGTGCAGCCGAACATGATGACGTCATGTCTGTAACGCCGATAGACCTCACATGCGTTTTCCAGATGAGCCACCATATCCAGCAGTCCCTGCGGCGAGGGAATGGTAAAGGGCAGACGGGATGTGGCCACAGCCACGCCCGCCGGAAGAAAGCGGTGAAAGTCCATTTCCATGTTGGGGCCGGAACCGGGGGCCAGAAGGCCGATATGAGCGCGCCAGGAATACATGACAGATCCTTGTTGGAGGTTGCTCTGTGTAGAGTTTGCTGAAAATATCCTTGACCGTCGGAGGCGTGAGTGTAGCGAGCTATGAAGTGACGACCCCCTGCCGCATGGTAATGCGGCATCTTTGGGCGGCGAAGCCGCACGAAGGCGCAAGCGAGCCAGCCGTGGATGCATGTTGCCTTTGCGCGTGTGGAAATCGGAGTGCCTTTGCGGCAGTGAATATTGCCGCCTCGCGGCCGGAGTAAACTCGTACGCCTCGAGCAGCGCTGTCAACACGGTTTGACAACAGAGCGTTAGAGGTTTTGCTCTTGAAAATATCCACCGGCCGGGATTCCATGTCCCGACCCGCAGGTTTTACGCCTGAAGCCGCAGGTGAACCGCGGCAGCACGGATAGGGCGGCGTCACGGCGGAGCTACGGAATTCAACCCCGCAGCCGCGCGTTGAGCATGTCTTTGCTCAGGGTTCCCAGCCCCAGACTTGCAAGGGTGCGGCCTTCATGTGCGTAATCCCTGCCGTGCAGCGTCCCCGCAAGAACAAGCAGGCTATCCACGAGCGGCGTTTCCACCTCCGCCAGTCTGCCCGTGTCGGCCATGAGGCAGACGCATGTGGAGGCATCTTCGGTCAGATATCGGTGCTTCGCATCAGTGGGGCCGATGAGAGAGCGGAAGGCATTCAGTTCGGGGAAGGCGTCCTGCCGGGCTACATGGCGCATGTGTCCCATGGGGGAGCGCGGGGTCCAGCCCCAGGCCGCAAACAGGCGTTCCTTTTCCATATTCATGGCGTCCAGCATGGCAAGTACGCCCGGCGTCAGCCCGGTTTCATACAGCCGGTATGCTCCGTGAGATTGTTCCACCGCGCCGAGATTGAGCAGGGACGCCATGAGATGAATCACCACATTGGGAGAGTTCAGCGCCGTTTCCAGCACATTGCTTGCGGGGGAGGTTTCCAGAATGCCGTCCAGAGCGGCCTGAAGGCGGGGGGTGTCAACCGCGGGCAGCGCCGCCACCATACGCCGTGCCGGCGGAAACGCCATGAATATCCGTGCCGGATGCATGCGGCGGCAGGGATAGAGATTGCCTTCCAGCTCTCCCAGCATCACGCCGTGCTTCTGCTCTGCCGGCAACCCCCGTGCGGCCCTGATTTCCCGGTCAAAAAGCAGAGATGCGCCGCTGCCGGCGGAAATGAACAGCGTCTGACCGTCGCGCAGATGTGCGGCGCAGGTTTTGGCCAGGGGCTCATGCCGATGGGCCACGGCACATACGACGACGAGTTCGGCACCGTCCAGCGCCTGTTCTGCGCTGTCGCATACCCGGGGATGCGCCTTGCCGGTGCGCCCGCCTCCGGTCAGGGTGATGCCGCCCGCCTGTCTGATTTCATCCCGCCTGTCCTTGCGGTCGTCATATATGGACACGGCGTGCCCGGCCAGAGACATGTCGGCGGCAAAACACTGGCCGGTACCGCCCGCACCGATGACACAGATGTTTTTCATCAAAAATTCCTTTGTGGTTTAAGAGCTCCCCCTTGAGGGGGAAACGAGTAGTTGACAAGACGGCGAAGCCGATGA
>CAJTSU010000187.1:0-4654 GCA_910579055.1 uncultured Mailhella sp.
AATAATGCGCGAAACTTTTGCAATTAGACACTAACGCCGCCACTGGGAACAGCAGTACGGATTCCGCCGTCATGCCCAGCGCCAGCCCGGCCAGCAGAAACACGCTGTCTCCCGGCAGACCGGAAAGCAGAGAATAAATGACCAGATTGCCGGAATGCCCGGCGATATTGCCCAGGGCCGCGGGGCCGCCCACACGGAACAGGTAGGGAGCGGCCTTGCGCGCCCAGCGCATGGTCGGCATATGTTCCCGCCGCAGCACCCCCCGCCGGACGGCAGCCCCCATATTCCAGAAAAAGCCGAGCAGGCCGGCGGCAAAGCTGGCCCACGCCACCCCGGCATAGCCGAAATCAGGGAATCCAAACAGGCCAAGCCCGAACAGAGCGCTGCCAGCCAGATTGACCAGCGCCACGGCCAGCATGGCAAAAAAGGGCAGAGCCACCAGTTTGTAGGCCCGGAAAACCGAATTAATCATGATCAGGGCATAGTAGAACGGCAACTGAAAGCAGTAGGCCGTGACAAAACAGCCAACCACAGGCCGCATTTGCTCTGTAATGTTCATCAGTCGCAGCATGAGCGGCAGCCCCAGCAGCGCCGACACAGCAACCACCACCCCGACGAACAGCGCCAGCACAACAATGAGCGCGGCATAGCGCGCCGCCCGCCGGGCAAGCCCCATGCCCAGCGCCTGGCTCACTGCTGCCAGGCATCCGCTCCCAACCAGGGAAGCCACCAGCATGAGCAGAGTAAACACCTGCCCCACCACGCCAAGCGAAGCCTGCGCCGCTGGAGAGATGAGGCCGGTAATGGTGACGTCGGTCATGCTCATGCCCATGTGGCAGAGCATGAGGCCAAGCTGCGGCATTGTGAGAAGCGCGAGTTCCCGCGCACTCACGGAAGAGCGGGAATGCGGCGGCGCGGCAGACGCAGCGGAATGTGCGGAACCTGAAGCAGATACGGCAGACATGAGAAATCCTTGCCGGCGGGAAGAAAGTCAAGGCTATGGGTGAAAAGCCTGGTCGTTGGGAACCGTTTCACTCAGCATTTTTTATATATCATAAAGTTTTATTATTCAAACTTAATATTCTGCCGGATCTGTTTCAGAACCGTGTTGATGGCGTCAGGCGAGGCATGTTTTTTTTACCACGGCACGGCCGGCAGCATCCGTTGCCGCAAGGCCGCCCATGTTCCACATGGGCGAAAGGCATGTATCCACGATCGGATCGCTCGCGCCTCCGGCGGTCAAGGTTATTTTCAACACGGTTCTACAACAGAGCCATATCTTATAACATATTGACCGGGTCGAGGTCGAGGCTGAGGCGCAGATATCTGGGCACGGCTCCGCTGCCGAAAGCCTTGCGCATCGCGCTTCCATAGGCCTGCCGCACCTTCTGCCAGTCATCCGCCTTGATCAGCGCCTGAAAGCGTAACCGTCCCTGAAGCCGGGCCAGCGGGGAAGCTATCGGCCCCATAATCGTCAGCCCCAACGCCCGGCCTTCTTCCTTGAGCGCCGCCATGAAGCGATTCAGCGCGGCCTGCCCGTCATTCCGTTCCCCGGCTGTGGCCTGAACATCCGCCAGGGGGAAGGAGGCCCGTACCAGCGCCAGCTTGACAAAGGGAGGATAACGCCGTTTTTCGCGCAGTCCGATTTCATGTTCATAAAAGGCATCGTAATCGCCCCGCTTCACAAAATCCCAGCAGGCATGGTTCGGCATGCGGGTCTGGATCAGCACCCGGCCGGCCTTTTCTCCACGCCCGGCCCGTCCGGCGGATTGCAAAAGCAGCTGAAAGGTACGTTCCATGGCCCGATAATCCGGCAGATTCAGCCCGAGATCCGCATCCGCAATCAGGGCCAGCGTCACGTCCGGAAAATGGTGCCCCTTGGAAAGCATTTGTGTGCCCACCAGCACCTGTGCCTCCTTGCGGGCAAAAGAGGCCAGAATTTCTTCCATGCGGCCGGGGCGGCGGGTGCTGTCCCGAGCCGCAGTACGCGGCCCCCGGGCGGCAGAACAGCGGCCAGCTCTTCCCCGGTCAGCCGCTCTTCCAGCCGCTCGGTGCCTTCCCCCATGGGCAGATAGTTCAGCCCGCCGCAGCTGGCGCAGGGCGAGGGGAAAGGCCGGGTAAAGCCGCAGTAGTGACAAACCAGCTGCTCGCGCCGCTTGTGGTAGGTCAGGCCGATGTCGCAATGCGGGCAGCGGGCCACGCTCTTGCAGTCCAGACAGTACATGAGCGGCGCGTAGCCCCGGCGGTTGAGCAGCACCACGGCCTGATTCCCACGCCGGACTGTCTCGCGCAGGGCCTCCAATGAGGCCGGAGCCAACAGCCCCTGCCCGGTTCCCTCCAGCGCATCGCGGCTGATATCCACCAACTCAATGGCGGGCAGTGCGCCGCCGCCCACCCGGTGCGGCAGGCGCGTCAGGGAAACGATCCCCTGCTTCGCGGCATAAAAGGTTTTTACGTCGGGCGTGGCCGAACCGAACACCAGCAGTGCGCCGGACAATGCCGCGCGGCACCAGGCCACTTCCTTGGCCTGGTAATGCAACCCCTCGTCCTGCTTGAACGAAGCGTCATGTTCTTCATCCAGCACCATCAGGCCGAGTTCCGGCAACGGGAGAAAAAGCGCGGAACGCGTGCCCACCACCACACACGGCTCACGCCGCGCGGCCAGATCACGGAAGGCTTTCTCCCGCCGGGCGGGGCTCTGGTAGCCGTGAAACAAAAACACGGGCAGACCGGGGAAGCGAGCCTCCACGTCACGCCGCAGCTTGAGCGCAAGGGCGACTTCCGGCGCGAGGAGCAGCGCCGTGCGGCCCAGTTCCAGGCAGGCGCGCGCCAGCTCCAGATACACCGCCGTCTTGCCGCTGCCGGTCACGCCGTAAATAAGATGCAAGGCCGCGTTAGCTCTGGCGCGATCTTCGCGCGCGGCATCCATTTTCGCGCGGCAGGCATCCACAGCCTCCTGTTGTTCTCCGGTCAGTTCATAGGGCGGGGGCGGAGGCGGCAGCAGGGCTTCCTGTCCCTTTTCCTCTTCACTTTCGGCCTCGCCCTCGTCCTGAGGGCAGATACGCACCAGCCCGGCTTTGACCAGACTCTCCAGCGCGGCAGGGCTTTCGGGCAGCGCGTCGCGTAAACGCCGCCGGGAGACGCAGCCCTTCTCCCATAAATAATCCAGCACTTCCCGTTGACGCAGGGCGTTGGGGCGCACTTTCCAGGGCGGCTCGCATTCCAGGCGGCATACCTCGCCGGAGGCCGCGTCTTCCTTGAGCGCCAGCACTTCCACCCGGTCCCCCAGAAAGGACGCGCCCAGTTCCGTCAGCCGTTTTTCTCCGAGGCGGGGAAGTTCCCGCAGTTGAAACAGGCGGGGCTTGCCGCCGGCGGCAAATTCCCGCACCCGGATACGCCCGGTTGTGCGCAGCCCCCGCGGCAAAACTGTGCCGAGGATATTGCCCGGCGTGACGAACTGACGCCGGGCCAATTGAACCACCATGCTGATATAGCCTTCTCCGAGCAGAGGCTGACGTTCCAGCGGCCAGACCAGAGGTCGGACACTGACTCCGGCGGGCAGATCCGGCGTCTCGACCGCGTTCAGGATTACCCCGGCCCGAACCGCACCGTTTCCCAGCGGCACGGCCACGCGCAGACCGGGCCGCCACGGGAAGCCTGCCAGCCAGCCCGGTTCGGCATAGGTCAGCGTGGCATACGGAGGGGAAAGCAGGGCGACATGGTAAAACATGCCCTTGTTGGTAGTTGATTCGGGCCGCCCTGTAAACCTTCCTTCCGCCGCGGGGATACCTCTCACAGATTCCTGAAAAGGCGGAGACAACTTATGCCGCAAGCGGATGTTCCGTTCCCGCCCGGCGCAGGCGCAGGGCATTGAGCACCACGGAAACCGACGACATGGCCATGGCCGCTCCCCCGAGCATGGGCGACATGCCCGGCCCGCCGAAAAGCAGCAACACGCCTGCCGCGATGGGCACCAGCAGGACGTTGTAGGCAAAGGCCCAGAACAGACTGAGCCTGATGTTCGCCAGCGTGGCGCGGCTCAGATCCAGCGCGGTAAGCACACCCGGCAGGCCGCGCAGCAGCACCATATCTCCGGCCTCCATAGCTACGTCGATACCCGACCCCATAGCCATGCCCACATCGGCGCGGGCCAGCGCAGGCGCGTCGTTGATGCCGTCGCCCACCATGCCCACACGCATCCCCTTTGCGCGCATGTCCGCGATCACCGCGTCCTTGCCGTCGGGCAACACGTCGGCAATGACTTCGTCAATGCCCGCACGGGCCGCTACAGCGCGGGCTGTACGGGCATTGTCGCCGCTGAGCAGCACCACTCTGATGCCGCGCGCCTTCAGGGCGCGCACCAGACGGGGGCTTTCCTCGCGCAGGGGATCAGCCAGTCCCAGAACCCCGGCAAACCTGCCGTCCACGGCCAGCAGCAAAGGCGTCTGCCCTTCGTCGGCCAGAGACGCCGACAGGCCGTTTTCCAAATCCGGGGGCAGTTCAATGCCACCCTCGCGCAACATGGCGGCATTGCCCAGCAGCACGCGATGCGGCAGAGGGCCGTCCGTAACCAGGCCCTGCACGCCGCGCCCGCTTACGGCCTTGAAGTCGTCCACAGGCAAAGGCGACACTCCCGCCGCCTTTGCGGCTTCCA
>CAJTSU010000187.1:4664-4932 GCA_910579055.1 uncultured Mailhella sp.
GGGCCAGCGGATGCTCAGAGACAGCCTCCAGCGAGGCCGCCATGCGCAGCATGGCATTTTCGTCGAGCCTGGCTCCGCTCCCCGCACCGGCCGCGGCGGGATGGATGCCCACCACGCGCGGCGCGCCTTCGGTCAGCGTACCTGTCTTGTCAAAAACCAGCGCGTTGAGATGCCCGGCAGTCTCCAACGCGGCTCCGCTCTTGATCAGCACGCCCAACTGCGCGCCGCGCCCTGTGGCCACCATAATCGACATGGGCGTGGCCAGCCC
>CAJTSU010000187.1:5039-5524 GCA_910579055.1 uncultured Mailhella sp.
GTCGCCAGTATAATAACCACAGGGACGAAATACAGGCTCACGCGATCCGCCAGACCGGCGATGGGCGCGCGCGAACCCTGCGCGTCGCGCACCAGGCGGATGATGCGGGCCAGAACGGTGTCCGCGCCCACATGCCGGGCCTCCATGACAAAAGCCCCGCTCACGTTCATGGTGCCCGCCGCGACCTCGTCGCCCGCCGTCACTTCCACAGGCACAGGCTCCCCGGTGAGGCTGGACATATCAATGGAAGAAGAGCCTTCCGCCACTACACCATCCACAGGAATACGCGACCCCGGCCGGATAAGCAGCCGGTCACCCGCCACCACGGCCCTGACCGGAACTTCGCGGCTTTCGCCGTTTTCATCCAGAAGGGGCACATTTTCGGGCGTCAGATCCATCAGGCCCTTGATCGCCTCGGAAGTACGCCGTTTGGATACGGCTTCCAGATATTTGCCCAGAGAAATCAGCGCGATGAGCATGCCCGC
>CAJTSU010000187.1:5535-6307 GCA_910579055.1 uncultured Mailhella sp.
TAGTACAGCCCCATCACTCCGGCATGCGCAGCCTCCGGCGTCACGGCCGACGCGATTTCCGCCGTGCTCCACAGGCTGTACAGCAGAGCCGCGCCCGTGCCCATGGCAACCAGGCTGTCCATGTTCGGCGCGCCCCGCAACAGCAGAGGAATGCCCGTGCGGTAGAAATCACGTCCTGACCACACTATGGGCAGGGTCAGCACAAGCTGAACCAGAGCAAATGCGAGCGGGGAGGAATGTGGATCCAGCCGCACAGGCAGAGGCAGGCCCCAATGGCTCCCCATGGCGATGATCACCAGCGGCACGGCAAACGCGAATTCCGTAATCAGACGCTTGCGGCGCAGGGCAAGAGCGGCGTCACTGCGGGCCTGTTCCTCCTCCCATGCATCGTGTTCGTCGGTTTCCGGCGGAAGATATGCAGGCGTGAAACCCAGAGAACGGATTTTGTCCTCCACCTGCCGGATGAACTCTTCCGTGCTGATACCATGTTCGGACAGATACGCCCTGTCCGGAACCAGCAGGGCGGTGCCTCCGGCCAAATTCACGGAAACGGACGCCATTCCCGGCATGGCTCCGAGCGCCCTCTGCGAACGCGCGGAGCAGGCCGCACAGCTCATGCCGTCAATACGAAAACGCATGCTTTGCATGTGCTCGTCCATAATATTACTCCTTTTTTCCTCACAAGGTCTTGCCAAGCGCCCCGGTCAGCTCTAGTTTATCAAAAATTCCTTTGTGGTTTGAGACCTCCCCCTTGAGGGGGAAACGAGTGGTT
>CAJTSU010000188.1 GCA_910579055.1 uncultured Mailhella sp.
GGAGCGCTTCTGGTGCGGCAGTATGCGTGGTGGGGGATGAACGAAAACGTCAAGCTGCTGATCGAATACCGCGAACCGCTGCCTGCGGACGTGTTGTTGCCTCTGGCCGATGATCCCGCTTCCCGCAGTGCTTTCGAGCGGCGGGCCGATGCGGCGTTTACCCTGTTGCGCAAGGGCAAAAGCGATTCTTTCCCCGACGCCATCACCAGGCCGGCAAGAGAGGAAAACAGGGAACTGAAGCGCCGTCGGATCGCAGATATTCTGGGAGAAGTCATCGAGCCGGAAGTGCTTCGCCTGCGTTGTGATTAGAGTATTTTGTCATTGAAATGCTCTCGATGCCCGTACGCCTCGCTACGCTCGCGCCTCCGGCGGTCAAGGATAATTTCAACACAATTCTACAACAGAGCGTGGATAAACTTTTGCTTGACTTTATTTATGCCTCCTCATAAGAATTCCAATTCTGCCTTGCTCGCCGCTCTTTGGTATTGGCGGCGGGCCTTAGACCGCAAGGAGGATTCCAATGCGCAAAATGGAAACGTTGCTGCTCCTTTCCCCGGAGCTGTCCGTGGAAGAGCGCGAAGCCGTCCTGACCAACCTCGGTGAAGTCATTGCCCGTGAAAACGGCACGATGATCGAAGTTGACCAGTGGGGCATGCGCGATCTCGCCTATCCCGTCCGCAAACAGATGCGCGGTTTTTATGTGCGTCTGGTATACGGCGCTCCGTCTCAGCTTGTGGCTGAACTGGAACGTATCATCCGTATCACCGACGGTATTTTCAAGTTCATCACCGTGCGCCTGGCTGACAGTCTGGACGCCGAGAAGGAGGTCGCGTAATGGCTTTCCGCAAAAAGTTTGCTCCCCGTCGCAAGTTCTGCCGCTTCTGTGCCGACAAGGACCTCCCTCTGGATTACAAGCGTCCTGACATTCTGCGCGACTTCATCACCGAGCGCGGCAAGATTGTAGCCCGCCGTATCACCGGCCTGTGCGCCAAGCATCAGCGCCGGCTCACTACCGAAATCAAGCGTGCCCGTCAGATGGCCCTGCTGTTCTACACCACGGCGCATTCCAGCGACGTGAAGAAAAAGACCACCATCTAAGCGGCAAGGAGAACCGATATGAAAATTATTCTTCGTGCCGACGTGGAAAATCTTGGCCATCTGGGCGACGTGGTTTCCGTAAAGCCCGGTTACGGCCGCAATTACCTGCTGCCGCAGGGCCTCGCCATGCTGGCCACTCCGGCTAACCTGAAGGTCTTCGAGCTTGAGCGCAAGAAGCTTCAGGCCCGTATGGACGCTTTGCGTTCCGAGGCCAGTGAACATGCCTCCAAGCTGGAAGGCCTGGTACTGATCATCACCATGCGCGTGGGTGAAAACGACAAGCTTTACGGCTCTGTCACTTCCAGCATCATTGGGGATGCTCTGGCCGAACAGGGCGTGGATATCGACCGCCGCCGCATTTTGCTCGACGCCCCTATCCGTACTTTGGGCGAACACACCGTGCGCGCCCGCCTGCATGCGGACGTAGTGCCTTCCTTCACCGTGAAGGTTGTTTCTGAAGAAAAGCGCAACGGTGAAGAAGTTGCGGCGGAAAGCGTGGTGGAAGAAACCGTGGCCGAAAGCGCGGAAACTCCCGCCGAATAAGCCTTCTGTTTCAAGCTTTTTCAAGGGCCGTCTTCTCTGCGAAGACGGCCCTTTTAGTCTTAGAGCGTTTTGCGATTGAAAGTATCTGCCAGCCGTGCGCTTGTTTCCTCATCGAGACGTGCCCGCAGATCGCGTAACAGAGGGGAATCCTGAAGTATTGTTCAACTATGTTCATGAAAAATCTCCTTTACGCTTGCGGCGGCTGAGTCTGCCGGAAACGCTCGCATCCTGCAAGAAGAATAAGGATAATTTCAACACAATTCTACAACAAAGCCTCGGAGAAAAATGGATTGACAAGAGCGCGTCCCCAATGAAATCCTTGGAATGTACGGGTATGTTGTGATTATGGAGGAAGTTCATGCGTAAGGAAGAAGATTCTCCCCGCAATTTTCATCGGCCCGGCGCTTCTGGCCGCACGGGGCAGGCGGGTTCAAACGCCGACGCAGCTGATCGCGCCCGTGAAGATCTTTTGCGCCGTGTGCCGCCGCACAGTGTGGAAGCCGAGCAGGCCGTACTCAGCGGGGTTTTTCTGCGCCCGGACTTGCTGCACGAAATTATCGACGAGGTTTCGGATACCGATTTTTACCTGCCTGCCCATCGCATGATTTTTTCGGCCTTCAAGGCCCTGTATGCCAAGGGCGTATCTGTGGATCAGGTGACGGTATTCGACTGGCTACGCGATCATGATCAGCTTGAAGCTGTGGGGGGTGCGGTCTATCTGGCGGAACTTTCCCGCGCCGTGGTCAGTGGGGCCAACGCCACGCACTGGGCCAAGATTGTGCGGGATAAGGCCATGCAGCGCGCGCTCATTGACGCCTCGGCGGAAATTATCGGCAACTGCTATGACGCGGCCAAAGATGTTGCCTTGTTGCTGGACGAATCGGAAAAGGCCATTTTCTCCATTTCCGAGCGGGCGAACAGCAAAACATTCGCCAGTAGTGAAGAGCTGGTGCAGACGGTATTTGACAACCTTACCGCCCGCTATAACAACAAGGGCATGACCAACGGCATTACTACCGGCTATTTTCAGCTGGACAAAATCACGGCCGGAGGCTTTCAGCCTTCCGACCTGATCATTCTTGCCGCCCGCCCCTCCATGGGCAAAACCGCTTTTGCGTTGAACCTCGCCATGCGCGCGGCTATGCAGGGAGGAGCCACGGTAGCCGTATTTTCTCTGGAAATGAGCAAGGAATCCCTCATGGATCGTATGCTCTGCGCCTGGGGTAGGGTGGACATGGGGCGCGTACGCCGGGCCGAGTTTCTGGATGACACCGATTGGAAAAAACTGGCCGACGCGGCGGATGATCTCAGCCGCGCCAAAATTTTTATTGACGATACCGCGGGCCTGACACCTCTGGCCCTGCGCGCCCGTTGTCGCCGCCTCAAGGCTGAACATGGGCTGGACCTGGTCATGGTGGACTACCTTCAGCTCATGCACTCCTCGCGGAACGAATCGCGCGAATTGGAAATTTCCGACATTTCGCGCAATCTCAAGGCTCTGGCCAAGGAAATGAAAGTGCCGGTTCTCGCGCTTTCTCAGCTCAACCGTAAAGTGGAAGAGCGTACGGACAAGCGCCCTGTGCTGTCTGACTTGCGCGAATCCGGGGCCATTGAACAGGATGCAGACCTCATCATGTTCATTCACCGTGAAGACCAGTATAACAAGAAGGGTGACAAACCCAAAACCGGCATTGCGGAAATTATTCTCGGCAAGCACCGCAACGGCCCCACGGGCACGGTGGAGCTGGCCTATCGCTCGCAATATACGGCCTTTGACGATCTTGAGGCGTCATATACGCCGCCTTCAGAAGGGTAAAGATTTTCCGCCTCTCTTTTCCGTTTATCTATCCTTGCACGCTCCGGGGACCCGTCGGTGGGCGGCGCCGCGCATGAAGTGCGGCTGCCGCGGAATGACGGGGCGTTGCAATGTTTCAATCCACAGTCGCCCCATCCGTCGACTGACTCCGCGGCCGACGGATAGGGGGCGTGCGGATTGCCCCGCCCTGAAGGGAGGGGGTACGGAAAAGGATTTCATCGGCTTCGCCGTCTTGTCAACTACTCGTTTCCCCCTCAAGGGGGAGGTCTCAAACCACAAAGGAATTTTTGATGAAGCCTCGCACTCTGTGCGATTCCGGCGACTCTGTGGAACATTACACCTAGACAACAGACGGGAAGTGATTAATTTTGTTTCCTGATGTTTCCGGCTTTCCGTTTTGGGAGAGGGAGTTCGCGCGGTACGGTTCTGCCTGCGCAGGCAGCCTGTGAGCCGGATCGATTGTGTATTGAACCATGCGGGATTTTTCGCGATGTGCCGGGCCGGATTCGTTTTTACATGTGGGAGACACCAGTTATGTGGGATTATACCGACAAAGTTCAGGAACATTTTCTGCATCCCCGCAATGTAGGGGAACTTCCCGGAGCCAATGCGGTCGGCGAGGTGGGCAGTCTTGCCTGCGGCGACGCGCTTAAGCTTTTTTTGAAAATCAGCCCGGACGGCATCATTGAAGATGCTTCTTTTCAGACCTTCGGTTGCGCCAGCGCCATTGCGTCCAGTTCGGCTCTGACCGAACTCATCAAGGGCAAAAGCGTTGAAGAAGCCGCGAAGATCACGAATAAGGACATTGCGGCCTATCTTGGCGGATTGCCCAAAGAAAAGATGCATTGCTCCGTCATGGGCGAAGAGGCTCTTGAAGCTGCTATCCGTAATTGGAAGGGGTTGCCGCCCAAGGAGCAGGAAGAGGAAGGCAAGCTTGTCTGCAAGTGTTTCGGCGTGACCGATACGCAGATTCGCAAGGCCATTCGGGAAAATGGTCTGACCACCGTGGATGAGGTGACGAATTTCACCAAGGCGGGCGGGGCCTGCGGTGACTGCCGCGAACAGATTCAGGATATTCTGGATGCAGAGCGCGGAACGGCGAAAACCTTTACGGAGATCAAGCCCGTTACCAGACCCATGAGCAATATCCAGCGTATGCAAAAAGTCATGCATGTGCTGGATGAAGATATCCGCCCGCGCCTCGCGCAGGACGGCGGAGATATTGAACTGGTGGATATGGAGGGAACCAGGGTTGTGGTCGCCATGCGCGGAGCCTGCTCCAGTTGCCGGGCCAGCCAGTTGACGATTAAAGATCTGGTGGAAAAGACCCTGCGCGAGCAGGTGGACCCCGCCATTACCGTGGTGGAGGCGCAATCATGAGCAACATCGTGAAAGGCGATTCCGTCATTTATCTGGACAACAACGCCACTACCCGGGTTGCGCCCGAAGTTGTGGATGTGATGCTGCCCCTGTTTTCCGAATTGTACGGCAATGCTTCCAGTATGCACACTTTCGGCGGGCAGATGATCCGTTTTGTCAATGAGGCTCGGGCCAACGTCGCCAATCTGCTGGGGGCGCAGCCTGAAGAGATCATTTTTACTTCCTGCGGAACGGAGAGCGATAGTACCGCTGTTTTTTCCGCCGTGGAAACGCAGCCGGAAAAGAGGCACTTCATCACCACCCGGGTAGAGCACCCGGCGGTTATCGCTCTGGGCAATCTGCTGGAAAAACGCGGTTATGACGTAACCTGGCTGGGCGTGGATTCCAAAGGACGCCTTGATCTGGATGAATTGGCCCGTTCCATCCGCAAGGATACGGCGCTGGTGTCCATCATGTTTGCCAATAATGAAACGGGAACGGTCTTTCCTGTTGATGAGATCGCCCGCATCGTGAAGGAACGCGGTGCGTTGCTGCATGTGGACGCTGTGCAGGCCGTGGGTAAGGAAGCCATTGATCTGTCTAAAACTCCCATTGATTTTCTGGCTCTGTCGGGTCATAAACTCCATGCCCCCAAAGGCATAGGAGTGCTTTATGTTCGCAAAGGGACTCGCTTCCGTCCTTTCTTGCGCGGCGGGCATCAGGAGCGCGGACGGCGCGCAGGGACGGAAAACGTGCCCTACATCGTGGGGCTGGGCAAGGCTTGTGAACTCGCCGGCAGCTCCATGGCGCAGGAACGCACTCAGGTGGCGGCCCTGCGCGACAAGCTGGAGCATGGCCTGCTGGCCGCGATTCCCAATGCGATTGTCAACGGGGATGTGGAACACCGTCTGCCCAACACCTCCAGCATCGCCTTTGAATCGGTGGAAGGCGAAGCCATTCTTTTGATGTTGAACGAATTCGGCATTTGCGCCAGCTCCGGTTCCGCATGTACATCGGGCAGCCTTGAGCCTTCCCATGTTCTGCGCGCTATGGGCGTACCTTTTACCTATGCCCACGGCTCCGTCCGTTTCAGCCTGTCCCGGTATACTACCGAGGCGGAAATTGACAGGGTGCTGGAAGTGGTTCCCGGAGTTATCAAGACCTTGCGCGAAATCTCCCCGTTTACCCGGCGCGGATAGCCGACAGCAGGACACGAGGGGCGGCAACGAATGTTGCCGCAAGGGCCGGAGCAAGCCACACACTACGCACAGGGTTATCACCACGGTGATCACATGGAGCGAAGTTTATTTACAGGAAGGGCGGAAAACATGTTATGTTTTCCGCCTTCTTTTTGAGCGTATGCCTCCCTGCCCCCCCCCTGGCCGAATGAACCAAGCAGGGGGGGGCATAAAAAAAGTTGCTGTTATAACCATGTGATAAAAATGAAGAAAAAAAATAAAGAGGAAAAAATGGAAAAAAAGTTGAAA
>CAJTSU010000189.1:0-6046 GCA_910579055.1 uncultured Mailhella sp.
GGTGCCCTTAGCCGTTAGCGCGCAGCGCTTTACGGATAAGGAGAGCAGAGATGAGACTCGCTCCGCTCGACTCCGAGAGCATTTCAATGACAAAATGCTCTAAATTGTGTGCGGCACCAGCACTATCCAGCATTGAATACCTGGCATTCAATGCTTGGCTCGTTTCGCCACAGCACAAGACTTGCGCCTGACGGTTAGTACTCCAAAACATTTCATGTTGCGGAGTACCAGGCTTCAAGGTGTTGCCCTATACCGTCAGCGGCGCAAGGTTCAACCCCTCGTCCACGGGTAAATGGCACATCAGGTTGGCATTGGCCACGGCCTGCCCGGAAGCGCCCCGGCACAGGTTGTCAATGGCGCTGGCAATAATCAGGCGCCCGGTGCGCTCGTCCACGGTCACGGCGATATCGCAGAACATGGAACCGCGCACGTTGCGCGTTTCAGGCAGTTGCCCGGCGGGAAGCAGACGCACCCAGCGCGAACCGGCCCACGCGGCCTCGTAAATCATCTGGATTTCCCGCTGGGTGCGGGGGCTTTTCAGACGCGTGTAGATGGTGGCCAGAATCCCCCGGCTCATGGGCACAAGATGAGGATTGAAGGAAACATGCAGCGATCCGGCCTCCATGCCCGCGCTGCGCTCCAGTTCCTGCTCGATTTCCGGCGTATGGCGGTGCCTGCCGAGATTATAGGGCTTGAAGGAATCTCCCGCCTCGCAGAACAGGGAGCCGATCGCCGCCTTGCGCCCCGCCCCGGACACGCCGGATTTGGCGTCGATGACAATGTCGTCGGTGTGCACAAGGCCATTCTTCAATGCCGCATGCAGGCCGAGAATGGACGCCGTGGGGTAACAGCCGGGATTGGCCACCAGCCGGGTTCCGCGTATGACCTCGGCGCGCAGTTCGGGCAGACCGTACACGGCCTTTTCCAGATAGCCCGCGCGGGAATGGGGGACGCCGTACCATTTTTCATATACGCCCGCGTCACGCAGGCGAAAGTCGGCGGAAAGATCCACCACTCTGGCCCCGGCATCGTACAGGGCCGCGCCCATTTCCATGGCCACCCCATGCGGAACGGCCAGAAACACCACGTCACAGGCGGCGGCCAGCGCGGCGGCGTCCGCCTCGCGCACGATCACATCCCCACCCGGCAGGCCGCGCAGAAACGGATACAGTTCATCCAGCCGCTTCCCCGCCTCCTGGCGGGAAGTAGCCATGACCAGCTTCATGGAAGGATGCCCCGCCAGAATGCGGGCCAGCTCCATTCCCGTGTATCCGGTAACTCCGACAAGCCCGGCCTTTACCACCATATCCCTTGCCCCTTTTTTTCAGACGTTTCGCCTCCGGAACATCCGCCCGGCCCGGAATGGCGCGGGCCTACTTTCCGGCCGCGACGTACTTCATGCGCAGTTCAAACAGCACGTCCTTCAGCAGACGCGCCTCCTTGTCCGTCAGGCCGTTCGCAATCTTGTCATCAAGCATGTTCAGCACGTCAATGCTGTGGCGGGCCAGTTCAGGATGCTTCTCCTGCTTCCCCGTATCGGGGTCGGGCACCTCTCCCAGCTGCACCAGCGCCGAAGACGCCAGAGAAAGCACAAAGGTCGAAAAGGTCACTTCCGGCAGCATCATGTCGTCCGGGCCTTGCATCATCCGTCTCCTTGCGCTAGTTCCCCTCTCCGAGGGGGTAGAGCAGAACCATGTTGCGGATCTTGCCCATGCCCAGAGAGCCGGGATAGGAATTGACGCTGACCACCAGATCCTGCACCCCGTCGTTATTGGGGTCGGATACGCTCACGTCCACCACACTGCCCTTGATCCGCCGGGTCTTCCATTTCAGGTCAAGGCCGAGGCCGTCCCAGAACATGGCATGGATCTCGCCCTGCGGGAACACGCGAAAATTCTTGAACAGCATGGACGCGGCGGAAATCGGCTTGCCGGTAATCAGCACGGGCGTGCCGCTGCGGTCAGGGTCGTCCACCACCATGCGCATGGGCACATAATAATAGTTGCCGGTATCTTCATCCGCGGATTTGCCCATCCCCGGCATGCCACGGGAAACGGGAATGCCCACCGATGTGCCGGTGAAACTGTCATCGCTGCGGGCAAGGCGCTTGCCGTTGCGATCAAAGGTCAGCAGCTTTTCTTCCGTTCCCACGGCGACAAGATAATCACCGCCGGATTTCGCGTTGCCGGGAATCCACACCATGTTGAACACGTTCGCTTCCCGGGGGAGACCGGCATACTTGCCGCCCTTGGTCAGCTTGTTCCCGCGCAGGTTCACGTCATATATGTCACCGCGCACAACCCTGGTACGATCAGGGTCCTGCCCGACCAGACGAGGCTTGTAGGAAGGAGCCATGTTCAGCACGTTGAGATAATACTTCACGCGGCTGGACGCTTCCTTGAAGGAGCCGTCCCGGAAGGTGAAGAGCTGGCTTACAGGTTCGTCTGCGCCGTCATCATAGGCCGTCACCAGCAGCAGCGTGCGCTTGCCTTCGGGCAACGCGCGGACAAGCAGAGGGATGCGCATCATGGAAGGCAGGCGCAGTTCGCTGATCTGCGTCAGCTTTCCATCCTGCCAGCGGTAAAGAATCACGGCATCCTTGTTGAGCAGGGCGACTTCATTCTTTCCGTCCCCGTCAAAATCCGCCACTTCCATGCCGATGCATTCAAAATCCAGCATCTGACTGCGGATGCGTTCGCCGTCCATGTTTTCGTAGCGAAGCTGGGGGTTCATGCCGGGCACAGCGCCGCCCTGGGTTTCGTTCATCATGAAGGCCCGGTTCATGGGCGACGCGCTCTGCGCGGCGGGAGCGGCGGCCACTGTCCGGCCGAAAAGCTGGGAGGAGATGGCGTCGGCCGCATTCTGCACGCCGCCGAGCAAATTGCTGACCGGGCTTTTGAACGCCTGCTGCCAGAGCTTGCCCCTGGCGTCCAGAGCGCTGACGTCCAGGCTGGCCTCATTGCCCATCACCGTGACACTGCCCCACACCACATAATCCGAGCCAGCGCTTTTGCGCACCTTTTCCGCATCGGCGCGGCCGGTCGGGGCATTGCCCTGAAGCACAGCGTCCTGACCGGCGGCAGGTTCAAATTTTCCCTGCCAGAACAGGCGGGAAGACAACATGGGAGGAATGGCCTTGCCCAGATAACCGTAACCGGCGGCGCCGTTCACCTTGAACGGCGTCACGATATACGAGGCGGCATGGGCTGCTTGCATCCCGGCGAGCAGCAGGGTACATGCCAGAAAAACAGACAAAATTCGACGTTGCATGATCACTCCTTGGAGTATGGTTGGGCAACTTTACCCTTTCTTTTTCCGCCCCGCAACATGCGCGCGGGACGCCTTCCGGAGATTTCCATGACGCCGAGCCGCCGAGCCTTTCGTCTTGTCTGCGCCCCGTCCGAAGAACATTCAGTGGAAGCGCTGCTTCGGGCACAAGGTTACGAGTTCGAGCCGGACGCCTTTTTCCCCGCAACCAGACGTCTGCTTGCCGAGCCCCGCCCTCTCGGCTCCAGCCTCGCGGCCTTTTTCGGGCTCATCTATATTCAGGATCGCTCCTCCATGCTCCCGCCCGTGGCCCTGCGCCCGCCGCGCGGGGCGGCCGTCCTCGACATGTGCGCCAGCCCCGGCAGTAAAACGGGCCAACTCGCGGGCATGACCGGGCCGGAGGGCCTTGTGCTCGGCAACGAGCCTTCTCCCTCCCGCCTGGCCACCTTGCGCCGCAATCTGCACGCCATGAACCTTTCCTGGACGGCAAGCTGCTGCTGTGGAGGCGAAGCCCTGCCCCTGCCCGACGCCGTGTGGGATCATATCCAGCTTGACCCTCCCTGTTCCGGCTGGGGTACGGTGGAGCGCAACCCCAACGTGCGGAATATCTGGAAGGATGACAAGATTGCGCCGCTGATCCGGCTGCAAAGGGCCCTGCTGCGCGAGGCATGCCGGCTGCTGCGCCCCGGCGGCGCGCTTGTGTATTCCACCTGCACCACCAACGACGGCGAAAATGAAGAGCAGCTGCGCTACGCGCTGGATGAACTGGGCCTTGAGCAGGAAAAACTCGCTCCTCCCGCCGGCTTTGAGCTTGAAGAGGGCAGGATGGGGTTCGACGGGGTATGGCGCCTGGAGCCGAAGAGCGGCGACAATCAGGGATTTTTCGTGGCCCGCCTGCGCAAGCCCCTCGCACGGGAAGACGCGCCCGGCGGCGGCCGGTTCCCCCTGCCGGAAGAAACACCGCGTTTCGATATCGTGCCCTCCGCCCGGCTGGAAGAGGCGGGCATAGACCCCGACGCCCTGCCCGGCCCGGTCGGGGCCTTTGGCGGGAGCCTGCACGTCCTGCCCCGGCAGGCCCCGGAGCTGCTGCCATCAACCCTGCGTTGGCAGGGTATGTACTTCGGCAAGCGCGCAAGGAACGGAGAAATACGCCCCGCCCCGCGCCTGCGTGTGCCGGGGCCGCTTCCCCGTGTGGATTTTGAAGGCGCGCAGGGAGTGGAAAAACTTGCCGGCCTGCTCCAGGGGCGCACGGTGGAAGCCCCCGCCCCGGAAAGCACCGGCGCGTCCGGCATGGCGCTGCTGAGCTGGAACGGCCTTTCCCTGTGCCGTGCCACGCTGAAAAAAGGACGCCTGATCTGGTCGGAGCGCTGAAGCTTCGACTTGCCCATTCGCGGAAAGTAGGCCAAACTCAATCCCTCACCACACTCCTTTCCGGCAAGGAAACGCCATGCTCATACTCGCGCGAAAACCAGGCGAAAGCCTGTACGTGGGGGACGATATCCGCATCACCGTCCTCAGTGTACAGGGTAAACAGGTAAAAATAGGCATCACCCTCCCCCCGGACAAGGTCGTGTACCGGGAAGAGGTGTACAGACGTGTCACGGAGGAAAACCGCATGGCACTCGCAACCAGTACGGAAGACCTTTTGGCGGCGGCGCGGCTATGGCACGACATCAGGAAATGACACCGGAACACGAAACGGACGGAACCAT
The DNA here is from genome assembly GCA_910579055.1 of uncultured Mailhella sp. Taxonomy (GTDB): domain Bacteria; phylum Desulfobacterota; class Desulfovibrionia; order Desulfovibrionales; family Desulfovibrionaceae; genus Mailhella. Next base: position 4,980 of record CAJTSU010000189.1, read on the forward strand.
GATCAACGGCGCGGCGACGAACATGGTGCGGGCTCAGACCCGCCTCGGCATGTTGGATATCGATCTCAGCAAGGAACTGTTTTTCCCCAGGGGCCTCATGGGCTTTGAGGAGCATCACCGCTTCACGCTGCTGAAAATCAGGGACGAAGCCCCCTTTCTCATCCTTCAGAGCCTGGATGATCCCAAGCTCGGCTTTCTGGTAGGCGACCCCTATGCCTTTCTGCCGGAATACCGGATCCGGATCGGAGACGCGGAACAGAACATGCTTCAGGCCTCCGACACCTCCCCCCTTGCCGTGCTGGTGACGGTTTCCATCCCGCACGGACAGCCGGAGAACACCTCCCTCAATCTGTCCGGGCCCATCATCATTAATCATGAAGCCCGTGTGGGCCTGCAAATCCTCCAGCCGGACGTCAATCCCCCCCGGGTGTACCTGCACTTGAACAGAGGCGGCCAGAACGGCGGCGCGTCATGAAAATTCTGGTCACGGGGGGGGCGGGCTATATCGGCAGCCATGCCTGCAAGCATCTGCTCCGGCACGGGCATGACGTCGTGGTATACGACAACCTGTCCACCGGATTCCGTGAACTGGCCCGATGGGGAGAATTCGAGCACGGCGACATTCTGGACGAAGCGCGGCTGCGCGAATGTTTACGCCGTCACAGGCCGGACGGTGTCATCCACTTTGCCGCACTGTCCCAGGTGGGCGAGTCTGTGCGTGATCCCGGCGCGTATTACCGCAATAACGTCGGGGGCACCATCAGTCTGCTCGACGCCATGCGCGCCGAAGGCGTGAAACGAATCGTCATGTCCGGCACAGCGGCGGTTTACGGCCAGCCGGATCATATGCCCATCACCGAGGATTTTCCCACGGAACCGCTCAACCCCTACGGGGCAGGCAAGCTGTTCATGGAACGCATGCTGCGCGATCACGCGGCGGCCTGCGGCCTGAATTGGATCAGCCTGCGTTATTTTAATGCCGCCGGAGCCGACCCGGACGGCGAAACAGGTGAAATGCACGACCCGGAAACCCATCTCATTCCGCGCATTTTCATGGCCGTGTCCGG
>CAJTSU010000189.1:6056-6276 GCA_910579055.1 uncultured Mailhella sp.
AAAGATTGCTGAACTGGAACTGTTCGGCGGAGATTACCCCACCCCCGACGGTACCTGCGTTCGTGATTATATCCATGTGGCGGATCTCGCCACGGCCCACCGGATCGCGCTGGAATATCTGAACACGGGCGGGGAAAGCGGCGCGTTTAACCTTGGCACGGGGCGCGGCGCTTCCGTGAAGGAAGTGCTGGACGCGGCGGCGCGCACCTGCGGGTGCCCC
>CAJTSU010000190.1 GCA_910579055.1 uncultured Mailhella sp.
CACGGCGCGGCCAAGCCGCGACCTGCTCGCAATTTTCGGGGCTGCACGACACGGCACACAACAAAAGGAAAAAGGACAGACTGCGGCGTCATCGTGCCGCTCCCCCAAGCTCTTTTGCTCAAACTTCACGCATGAAACCGGAGCAACCGCAGCAGAATACTCCAGCGGTTACTCCGGTTTCGCTCTATTCAACGCTTACCTGCCGGCAAGGGCGGGGCTGAGAATACGAATATCCGCCTTGCCGTACAGCAATGCCACAAAATTCTGGAACAACACGGAAGCGCGACTGCTGTCAAGCTGACTCAGAAAGAGGGGTTCGGCGGTCTTCCAATCTTCCGCCGAAGGCTCCTCAATGGCCGCAAGGCGCACCAGTACAGCCCCCTCATTCATGCTCCAAGGCTCAGTGCCCCACTTGGCGCTGCTGACAGCATTTTTTCCGTCATCGGCAAACACGGCCCGAGCCATGTCCATATTGAAACCAAGGTCAGGAACATTGCCGTCTCGCCCGAAGAATTCCGAGCGTTTTACGCGTTCCGGCTCTCCGGTGTCTACCCCTTTCGCACCTTCTGCCCTGGCGGCGCTCATGGCGGCCTGCATCGCTTTTTCACGAGTCAGTTCATCCACGATCTCGCCCCGAACTTCTTCCAGAGCTTTGGTCATGGCGGGGACGGACTCCGCTACCCGGATCACCAGCATCCCCTTCTGTGTGGCGAAAGAGGAATCCACCACCGTCCCGGCAGGGGTATTCATGACAACCTGCATATCAATGGAGCGCAATCCGAGTTCCTCCGCCAGAGCATCAGCGCTTTCCAGAGCTGTTTCCGCTGCCTGAAGCCCAGCCCGTCCGGCGGCGGAGCTCATGTCGCCGTTACTCAAGGCCGCGGCGAGAACGGCATCCGTTTTTGCCTGCAAAGCTTCGGTCGCGGCCTCTACGGCCAAAGCGGCGCGAAGTTCATCCTTCACTTCGTCCAGGGTTCGCTGCTTGGCAGCCTGCTTCTCCTCCACCTTGATCAAATGGAAGCCGAACTGCGTGCGCACCGGCGCGGAAAGCTCCCCTGCGGCAAGGCTGAAGGCTGCATCAGCAAAGGGTTTTACCATCTGCTCGCGCGTAAAGAAATCAAGATCTCCACCTTGTGCGGCACTGGGATCCTGTCCATATTTTTTCGCCGCCTCGATGAAATCTTCACCTCCGCGTATTTTCGCCGCGATATCTCCGGCACTCTTTTCAGCCTTTTTTACTTCCGCTTCCGGAGCACCTTCACCAACGCGGATCAGAATATGCCGGGCATGCACCTTTTCCGGATCGGCAAATTGAGCCTTGCGCGTCTCATAAGCGGCAGAAAGAGCCTCTTCGCTGATAGCGGAAGGATCTGCCATTTTTTCCGGATCAAGCAGAACATATTGCAGTTTGACGCGGGCGGGCAAAGCGTATTGCGCGGCTCTTGCCTCATACGCCGTCTGTATTTCCGCATCTGACGGAGCGGATGCGGCAATGTAGTCTGCAAGCGGAAAGAGGATATAATCCACGCTACGCTTCTGCCGTTCATACATATAGCGTAAACGCGCCTCTTCAGGAGAACCCCATGCTCCAGCTGTCAACAGTTCTTGCAGTTTTTCCGGAAGCATATCTTCCCGAAGCCCGGATTCAAACTGAGCCGGGGTCAGGCCGGAAGCCTTGAGTACCCGCAAGTATTCATCCTTGTCGAACTTGCCGTCCTTATTAAGAAAATACGGCATGTCCTGCACGGCAAGGCGCAATTCATACGGACTGATTTCAAGACCGATGCGTTCAGCTTCGGACTCCAGCAGTTTTTTCATGACCAGACGCTGAAGCACCTGCTGTTCAAGCTGAAGCCCCTTGAGCAGTTCGGGGGTAAGATCGGGATAGCTTGCCCGCAGATTCTGCTCCATTGAGCCATAGACTTTCTGGAACTCAATTTCCGTGATGTGCATGTCATTGACGGTGGCAACATAACCCTTGGGGCCGGTGTAGGAGCCGATGCCCCAGAACACGAAGACAATGATGATAATGCCGAACGCCAGTTTGACTCCCCAAGACTGGGCGTTGGCGCGGATGCCGTCAAGCATGATTACTCCCTTGAGTGGTATGTTTACCGACCGGCTCCAACAGCCGGTCAGAGTAATGACAAACCCCGCATTTGCGGAATTTTTGCCGCCCGCGGCTCATGACCAGGACAGGTTGCCGGGCGGAAAGGCGGAAAAAGCATCCCTGGTATTGCCCGCGGCACGTCCGGCCCGGCGGGATAATCCGGGCGAAATCTCAAGTTCGGGAATTCTGCCCGTCGGCGCGTACCTTGTTCAACAACCCGCCAGACCGGATAGTTTCCAGCTCGGCGGCAGACAGATCATTACGCATACGCACTGTCGCGCTCCCCGCAACGACTTCCGATTCCCCGCCAGGAACGAGCTCCGCAAAAGAACATTGCAAAATCCCACCCAGATTCAACATGTCATAATCAGCGCAATCGACAAACGTCAAAGGAAGAATGCCGAAGTTGATCAGATTTGCCCTATGAATGCGGGCGAAGGATTTGGCAAGCACCACCCGGATGCCGAGATGCCGGGGCCCGAGCGCTGCATGCTCGCGACTGGAACCTTGTCCGTAATTTTCCCCGGCGATGATGACGCCGCCCTTGCCCGCCTTTCGCGCGGCTTCCGCGCGCCGGACAAATTCAGCATCCACCCGGCTGAAGACATATCGGGAAATGGCGGGCACATTGGAACGTAATGCGGTGATTTCCGCCCCGGCGGGCATAATATGATCCGTCGTAATACCGTCGCCAACCTTGAGCACCACTTCGCCCTCCAGCTTGGCACCAAGCGGCGCAAAGTGTTCCAACGCCACAATGTTCGGGCCACGCACAATTTCCGGACAGACCGCCCCCTCCTCCGGAGGAAAAATGAAATGCTTGCGGCTGTCAGGCAGTTGTGCAGGGAACGGAGCCCGTACGGGAGCGTCTCCCCAGATCGCGGGATCAGTAAAACGCCCCGCCAACGCGCACTGGGCTGCCACCGCAGGGCTTGCCAGATATACCTGAGCGTCGCGGGTACCGCTTCTGCCCTCGAAATTTCGATTGAACGTGCGCACGGAAACGCCGCCGCTCACAGGCGAACTGCCCATACCAATACACGGCCCGCACGAACATTCCAGTACGCGCGCGCCAGCATCCAGCAGGTGCATGAGCGAACCGTCTTCCGCCAGCATGCCGAGCACCTGGCGGGACCCCGGGGATACGCAACAGTCAGTCGCTGCGTTCACCTTGCGGCCTTTGAGTACATCGGCAAAGAGACGCAGATCCGCATAAGAGGAGTTAGTGCAAGAGCCGACAGCGACCTGATCGACATGCATGTCTGCTAAAGAAGCCGCCAGTTCCGCCACGCTCACAACCCTGTCCGGCATGTGCGGGCAGGCAACCAGGGGAGTCAAGGCCGACAGGTCGATTTCCAGCTCTTCATCGTATGTCGCGCCTTCATCGGCAGACAGTTCGCACCAGTCAGCCTCGCGGCCCATGCTGCGCAAAAAGTCACGCGTGCGCTCGTCGGACGGGAAGATCGACGCCGTGGCACCGAGTTCTGCCCCCATATTTGTGATCGTCGCCCGTTCGGGCACGGACAACGTGGCAACACCAGGCCCTGCATATTCAAAGATTCTCCCCACTCCGCCCTTGACGGACAGCACCCCGAGCAGATGCAGGATAACATCTTTGGCCTGCGTCCAGCCGGTAAGGCTCCCGCGCAAAAAAACTCTCACAACCTTGGGCATGGGAATGAAATACGGCTCTCCGGCCATGGCCAGAGCCACAGAAAGCCCCCCCGCCCCGATAGCGAGACACCCCATGCCGCCGGCATTGGGAGTATGACTGTCCGATCCGATCAGAGTTTTGCCCGGACGCGCGAAATTCTCCAGATGCAACTGGTGACAGATGCCCGATCCGGGAGGGGAATACACTGCCCCGAATGCCCCGGCGATCGTACGCAGAAAACGATGATCGTCCGGATTGCGGAACCCCATTTGCAGAGTATTGTGATCTACATAGCTGACAGAGAGTTCCGTTTTTACCCGAGGCATGCCCAATGCTTCAAACTGGAGCCACGCCATAGTGCCCGTCGCATCCTGGGTGAGGGTCTGATCCATGCGAAGCCCGACTTCACTACCGGGCGTCATTTCCCCCTGCATAAGATGGGCTTTGATTACTTTGTGCGCAATATTCATTCCATCCGCCTTTGCAAAAAAACACGGCCCGCTTGAGCCGCCTTCCGGTAACACGCCCGGCCAGAGCATTCTGCTGTTGAAAGTATCTGCCGGCCAGGCCCCTATGTTCTGGCCCGCAGGTTTCACGCCTCCGCCTTAGCTTAATGCCGCAAGTGAATTGTGGCTGTCCCGGCGTCTCGCTCCGCGCGACTCCGGCAGCATCTTCAAAACGCAAATGCTCTAAACTGACCTGCACGGGCCGACATTCACAACATCCGCCCGACACGGTTCTTTACGAAAAATCCATACCGGAACGATAATACACATGACAAGACGAAATTCATTCGACTTGCCGTACATCAGTGACAATACGCCTAATCAATTTCCATGCCCATTCCACGGTATTCGTTCAGCTTGTTACGCAAGGTACGCACCGAAATGCCCAGCAGTTCGGCCGCCTGCGTCCGGTTGCCGTCCGTGGCGGACAACCCCTTCATAATCATGATACGCTCCATTTCATGCAGAGGAATAACCGCGCCGGAGAACAGATTTTCCTGCTGTCCGTCCATTTCCGCAGTCCGCGGCAGATTTTCCGCATCAGGCGTCGAACCTTGCGCAACAACTTCATTCTCAGCGCTGTTATCGACATCCGTGTTCGGAGAACGCTCCTCTGTTTGCAAGGTTCCCTCTTCATCGGCAAAAAGCGGCCACGCATCCGGATCCAACAAAAAGTGACCCGGCAGGATGGGACGTCCTCCGGCAAGCAGCACCGCCCGTTCCATGAGATTCTGGAGCTCGCGCACATTGCCCGGCCAGTCGTACTCAAGTAACCAGCGGGAAGCTTCAGCAGAAAGTTCAGTGGAAGGCAAGGCATATTCCCGCACATACATATCCATGAAAAAGCGGGCCAGTTCCAGCACGTCATCACCCCGCTCCTTCAGCGAAGGCAAACGCAGCGGAATAACATTGAGGCGAAAGAACAAGTCCTGACGGAACTTTCCTTCCTTGACCCAGCTCTCCAGATTGCGGTTCGTTGTCGCAATGACGCGCACGTTCACTTTAACGCTTTCGGTACCGCCCACACGATCTATTTCGCTCTCCTGCAGAACACGCAGAAGCTTGGCTTGAAGCCCCAGTTCCATTTCGGAAATTTCATCCAGCAGAATGGTGCCGCCGTCAGCCAGTTCAAACTTTCCCGGCTTGCGTGCTATGGCACCAGTAAACGCCCCCTTTTCATGCCCGAAGAGTTCACTTTCCAACAGATGCTCGGGCAGTGCCGCGCAGTTCACAGCGATGAACGGCCCGTCCGCGCGGTCGCTCCAGGCATGGAGCGTACGGGCGAACATTTCCTTGCCTGTGCCGGATTCTCCGGAAAGCAGTACGGTAGCCCGCGACGGCGCCACCTGACGGGCCAATCCCATCACCCGCCGGATGACCGGATGGTTGCCCACAATACGCGGCGCATTCCCTCTCTTTCCGGTCGTGCACGGTTCCGGCCTGTGCCCGCCCAGAGTGCTGCACAAAGGAGCGGGAACAGCAGGACGCGGTTCGCGCGCGGCGGCGACGATTTTTTCAAAACTAAGCGGTTCCAGCCAGTAATCGCGTGCACCAAGCCCCATCAGGCGGCGAGCTTCATCTGCCGTGCCGCGTTCGCTGATCACGATAACCGGGGGAAAGTCCGCATCGTCGGCACTCACGGCCAACAAATCCTCAACCTGAAAACCCGGCAGAGAGGGACGCGCAAAAATCAGGCCGGGGCCGGATTTACGGACAAATACGGTTGCCCCTTTCAAATTTTCGGCGAGCGCAACTTCAAATCCCGCATCACGCAGTTGCGGAAAAATGCGGGTCACAGCCTGGGCGGGCGCAAGAAAAAGGAGGCGTTGCGTTGACATTCCGGCATCAATAGCGCCAAAATTCCGGTAACGCAAGCCTTGCCGGAATCCTCCCCCGACAGATTGGGCGGTCAGTTCCCGTCCGCTTTGGCCCTCTTCCCAGGGCAAAATCATGAAAAAAAATGACTTTTTTGCTCAAAAAAATATTTTAA
>CAJTSU010000191.1 GCA_910579055.1 uncultured Mailhella sp.
CGCGAACAGGGCCGCTTTGTGCCGCAAATGGGCAACTGGCTGCGTGGTCAACGCTGGCTTGATCCGCTTCCTCTCGCGGAGCAGGCGGAAGCAGCACAGAACCAGTCCAAACTTCAGGCGCTTCGCGTCCGTGAAGAACAGGAGCAACGCCTCCAGAAGCGGAAAGATGCGGAAAGAGCGCGACTGCGGCCCCTGTTCGATGCCTTTGCGGCGAAATTCCCGCCCATAGTCAACGACGCCATGCCCTTCGGCATCTGGCAGTACCTGCACTCCCAAAACCGCGCGCCTTCCGCCGATGACGTTCCGCCGGAAAACAGCCTGGGCATCATCGAGTTTCTGAACGAGTTCAAACGCCGCCGTCAGACGGCGGATTTCCTCACGAAACGTCAACCCCTGAACGCCCGGCGCGAAGCCGGAACTCCCTGCCGGTCGGTGGGAGACATTCTGCGGGGCCTGCCTGTCTCGCGCCTTTTCCCCGGCGGGGAACAACCTGAACGCGCCGCGTTCGCTTACGCATAAAGGATTTGTCGTGAAAAAAACAGTGTGTCTTCTGGTGCTGGCGGCTCTCTCCGGGCAACCGGCCCTGGCGAATGAACATACGCCGCCCGCAACGGATCAGCGAACCGTGGTTCTCGGACAACCGGAAAATCAGCCGGGAAACGGGGCAAGCGCGAACACAGCGCCATCATCCGGGGGAGCGACAAAAAAGGACGCGCAAGCCCTGTTTGAAGAATCCCTGCGGCAGATGATGCCGCTGGATCAGGGGCAGATTCAGGAATACCGCTCGCGTTCCGACGAGCGGGAACGCGCTCTCCTGCCCGTGTCCCCCGATCTGAACACGCGCACCGTGAGCGTCTCCCTGGAGCCGGGCCGTTCTCCCGTGCCCGTCTTCACCACGGCCAATATCGCCACTTCGCTGGTGTTCCACGATTCCACGGGGCAGCCCTGGCCGATCACCTCCGTGACCAACGGAGGGCCGTCCTTCTTTCAGGTGCTGCGGCCCGACCTGCCGGAGGGAAACCTGCTCAACGTCATGCCCACGCAAGGCTACGCCACATCAACCATTGTGGTGACGCTGGAAGGCCGGGACATGCCGCTCGTCGTCCGGCTGGAATCGGATTCCGTGCGCGCGCCGGAGCGCAAGGCGGACGCGCTTGTCCTGTTCCGGCTTGCCCATCACGGCCCGAAGGCCAGTGTTCCCATCCTCAAGGACATCAGGGAAACGGCGGATTCCTCCATGCTGGCCTTTCTTGATCGCGTACCGCCGGAAAAGGCCGTGCGCGTTCGCGTGGAGCCGGGTTCCGATGACGTGCTTGTCTGGAACTATGACGGCAAGCACTACCTCCGAACCGTCCACAGCCTGATGTGGCCTGCCTGGAGCGCGGTGGTCAACGGCGCGGGTAACACCAAATGCTACGAGCTTCCAATTACCTCGCGGGTCATGCTCTCCAGAAACGGACAAGTTCAGACGCTTCTCCTGAAGCGTTCCAGATAAAGGGAGATGCCATGAGCGATATAACCAGCACGGAAAAGAAACGCCGCGTCATCATGTTCGGCCTGCTCGGCACAGCCCTGGCCGTTGTCCTTCTTCTCGTCTCCTTCGCGCTGTTTTCGCCGGACAAGCCTTCGACAACCTCCACGATGGTGGCGGCCCGCTCTGACGCGGTGACGGGCCAGGCCGGGGGAGAAGGTTCTGACGAATACAACGACAAGCTCAAAAAGCACGACGATCAAAAAGCCGATGCCGCGCTTCAGAAAGGCGAGAGTTTTGTGCCCACGCCCGTGGGACAGCGAAAGCCCGTGGTCGTGAAGAAGGAAGACCCGCGCCCGGCCCCGCCTCCGGTCACGCCTGTACGTACCTCTCCCGTCCAGATGCCCCGCACGGACAACGCCATGCTCAAGCGCATGATGGAGGATTTGGACGCTCTGGACGCCAAACTGTCCGCTGTTTCGGTCGGGGAAGGAAAAATCGTCTATCTGCGCGAGTTTTCCGAAGAAGCTCCGGCGGCAACGCCTGCTGCGGCAATACAGGAAACAACACCGTCCGCGAACACGCCGAAAGCCGTGACGCTCAAGCCGGGCGATCTGCTCTATGCCATCATGGATGTGGGCGTGAACTCGGATGTGCCGTCCGCCGTGCTGGCTACAGTCAGCTCCGGCGCATACCGCAACGCGCGGCTGATGGGCGGATTCCAGCGGCATGACGAACGCCTTGTTCTGGCGTTCAATCGCGCGGTTCTGCCCTCCGGCGAAACCATCCAGCTTGAAGCCTACGCCATTGACCCCGCAACGTCCGAGGCGTCTGTCGCCAGTTCCGTGAACACCCATTTCTTCAGCCGTTGGGGCGGTCTTGTCGCGTCCGCCTTTCTTGAGGGGCTGGGAAGCGCCAAACGCTACAGCGGCGCGCAAAGCACCATTTACGGTTCAGGCGGCGACACCACGGATCAAATGGTGTGGAACACCTACAGCGTGGAAGACCAGGCATGGATAGCCGCCGGAAAGGTGGGCGAAAAGGCCGGGAAAATCTTTGAAAAGGGCTTTGACCGCCCGCCGACTGTCCGTCTGGAAAGCGGAACGCCCGTAGGAGTTCTTGTCGTCAACGTCAAGGGCAGGTGAGGACATGGACAACTACGTCGCCAACGTCATTCCGCACTTGCAGCAATGGTGGCCGGTTCTTGTCCGGCTGGCCTATCTGATCGGCGTGAGCTTCGCCGTCATGTCGCTGGGGCAGGCTGTCAGCCACAAGCACCGCTTCAACCGTTCCACAGCGGTCTGGACATTCGTCTGCGCTGTTCTGCTTTTGAATTTGCCCGCGCTCATGGATTCCCTGTCCATGACGGTTTTCAATCAAAGCTCCGAGCAGTCGTTGAGCTACAGCCCGCCGTCCTCGCCCGGCTCCGTCTACATCCAGTTCGCTGTGTACGCCATCGCCACGGTCGGCGTCATCGGCATTGCGCGGGGGCTGTGTCTCATGCGCGATACGCCCAATCAACCCATGAACCTCAGCCGGGGCATCGTCCATCTTTTCGGCGGGATACTCGCCGTCAACCTCGTCACCTTCCTGCGCGGCATCGGAGCCACCATAGGAGGGGACGTGCAAACATATATAGCCAGGATTCTTGGCTAAATGGAGACAAACCATGACCATCCTCAAGAATACGCTTTCCGTCTCTCCCGTTCGCTTCACCGTCGCCTGCATGGGCATGGCCGCCGTCTGGCTGTTCGCGCCTGAAATCGTGCAGGCCGCCGTGACCTTCGGAGAGATCGGCCAGAACATCGCGGACAACTCCAAGGGTGTCGCCAGGGGCATCACAATGGCTGGCTATGCCGCCGGAGCGGGCATGGGCGTGTGGGGAACCGTGGACATGTACAACGCCTCATAGTGTCAAATATCATCCAAATATGTACAAAACATATTGTTATTATTTGATAAAATACTATGTTATCGTCCAACCAAATTTGAGAAGGTACATGGACATACCCCATTTTTTGGGGTATATATCGGGGTAATAAACCCCTTGAAGGAGGATTACCCCATGCCCCTGACCGATACCGCCATCCGCGCCGCAAAACCGGCTGAAAAAGCGCAAAAACTCTTTGACGGCAAAGGACTGTACCTGCTCATCACGCCGGGCGGCACAAAGAGCTGGAGGCTGAAATACCACTTTATGGGAAAGGAAAAGCTGATTTCCCTCGGCTCCTATCCCGCGACTTCCCTGAAAGAAGCACGGGAAAAGGCGATGGAGGCCAGAAAGACGCTGGAGAACGGCATAGACCCGTCCGCTCAGAGAAAACAGGACAAGCAGCTTGCTCAGAATACTTTTGAGCTTGTAGCAATGGAATGGCTTGAGCTTCAGAAAAGCAAATGGTCGCCGAGCTATGCGGAAACGACCTACCGGCGGATGAAACGAAACCTTTTCCCTTTCATTGGCTCCAAACCTGTCAATGCCATAACCGCCCCTGAACTTCTGACCCTGCTGCGGAAAGTCGAGGCGCGAGGCATCATAGGCACGGCGCACGCGCTCAAAAATCACTGTTCCTGCATCATGCGCTATGCCATTGCCACCGGTCGCGCGGAGCGTGACCCGGCGGCGGATTTGCGCGGCGCTCTCATGCCCCATGTCAAAAAGCATCGTCCCGCCCTGACGACGCCGGAGAAGGTGGGACGGCTGATGCACGCCATCTACAACTATCAGGGGTCGCTGGTCGTCAGGAGCGCCTTGCAGATTATGGCCCTTACCTTTTGCCGGACAACGGAAATCCGTTGCGCCGAATGGCAAGAGTTCGATTTTGAGGACAACATCTGGCGCATCCCGGCGGAACGCATGAAAATGCGGCGTGACCATCTTGTTCCCCTCAGCAGGCAGACGTTGACCGTTCTGGAAAAACTGCGGGCGTATTCCGGCGGCAATCAGTATGTCTTTCCCAGCTACCGCTCCGAAACCATTCCCTTTGGAAAAACCGCTCTCAGCAGGGCCATACGCCGCATGGGTTTTGAAGAGGATGAAATGTGCCCGCACGGTTTTCGCGCTATGGCATCCACCCTTCTCAACGAACTCGGCTACAACCGGGACTGGATTGAACGCCAGCTTGCCCATGCCCCTACGGAACAGATACGCGGAATTTACAACCGGGCTGAATACCTGCCGGAACGCCGGAATATGCTTCAGGAATGGGCTGACTATCTGGACGGTCTGAGAGCAAAAGCACGGCAGGAGGCCGAACTTGAATAAGGCAACAGTATTTCCTTTCACAGCAACAGGAGACATCTTCATGAAAAAATTGGCGGAAGAATCTTTCCTGCGTTTACCGCAGGTTCTTGAACTCATCCCCGTGTGCAAAAGCGCATGGTGGCAAGGCTGCAAGGAAGGACGTTTCCCCAAGCCGATAAAACTGGGGCCGCGTACCAGCGCATGGCGAACTTCCGACATCGCCGCTCTTGTGCGACAACTTTCCCGGCAGGACACACAGGGGGAAAGCCAAGAAACACGGGGCTGATATGAACAGCCCGTCCGCTCCCCTCCAAAACACGGCGAGGCCAGGGCATACGCCTTGGCCGCGCCGTTTCTCTACCGCCTCATATCCCGTCCATACTTCCCTATTGCTCCTCTTCGTCAGCGCCACCGGGGCGGGCTGTGTCTCTTTCCACCTCTCCCTTGTCCATTACAAGCTCCGATTTCGGAGCTTTCCCAAACAGCCCTTCCAGCCTGGCAAGCGGAACCGATACTCCGGCATCCGCCAGCAAGTCCCGTATGTCCCGTAACGTGTAGCCTCGCCGCATGGCCTTTTTGATGTCGTTGACCAGAAATTCCGCGACTTCCCCGCGAGTCTTCCCAGCCTCTTTCACCGGCAGATTGCGGAGCTTTTTCCGGGCGGTCTCTATCTGTTCCATTGTATAGCGTCGAGCTGTTGCCACCAGCATCACCTTCCTTGTCAAAATTCCTTTTCCTTTCCCATACCACAGTGAAAACTTTATTGATAACTTTTCTTGTCGGATAAATGCGTCCCAAACTGGATAAATGCGGACGCTATTCCACAAATAAGAACAATAATATTTTCACTCTATCCTATTTTCAAATTTATATTTCTGCATGAACGAATTGTTCAAGGAAAAACAATACCGTCTTTTTGTCTTTTCCTCTGGCCTTCAAGCGCATTTTTCATCTATGCTGGTGCCAAAAGAGGAAACATGGCGCAACTGATGCGCCAGCCGAAGCGTGAAGGTGTTGTTCCAGAGACTGAGGAGCGTTCTTCTTTACAGGATGGTAGCTGTCTGACAACAGCTAGTGTTGCGTCCATGAAATAAATAGATATAATGAACCGCAGATAAGGAGTTCGTTATGCGGCCATTGTGAGCTGTCACGATACTTGAGAATCTCTGTCACGCAAGTTGAGAACGAAAATCCGCTTAAATTTGATTTTGGCACGGCTCTTGCTATGCACTTTTTTTAGGGGATTTTTTCATCACAAAATCAAGGCTCTCCGCAGGCAGTTTGAAGTTGCCTGTGGAGAGCCTTTTTGTTGACCGGCCAACGCGGCGAGCGGCCCGGCAGGGTGGATCAGAAGTTGCGGATCAGCAGTTCCGGCGACTTGATGTTCCTGCCGTTGCTGCAGGTATAGTTGACCTCCGCAGTTTCAAGGGTGAAGCCCGCGAAGGTTTCACGGACGCCGGGCGTATCGTTGAGCGAGAGGATGAATTTCCCCTTTATGCCCGCCAGCAGCCCGGCAAG
>CAJTSU010000192.1 GCA_910579055.1 uncultured Mailhella sp.
CGGCGGGGGGTCGTCGCTCCATAGCTCGCTACGCTCGCGCCTCCGGCGGTCAAGGATATGTTCAATACTATTCTACTACAGAGCGTTCAACTTACTTGACAGAGTAAGTTGAACCTGAAAATCTGCAAACGCAATCTACGTTATCCACAAGGAAGCATCATGTCCCCGTTTCGTTCGTTCGTGCCGGGCCTGACACTGGCTCTGGCCCTCGCGCTGCCGCTCGCAATGCCTTTCTCCTCGTCGGCGGCTGTTACCTATACCATGGAAGAAGCCGTAAACCAGGCACTTAAAGTCAATCCCGGCGTGGAAAGCGCCGGGCATTCTCTGGACGCGGCGGAATCCGGCCGCAAGGCCGCGCGCGCGGGCTTCGGCCCCAGTGTAGGACTGAACTACGGAGCCACGCTGTACGACAAGGATCGCCCCGCCCGCAACGCCAGGAAGGAATACAGTTACGGCATAACCGTCAGCCAGCCGCTGTTCACCGGCTTCAATCTGCTGAACGCCTATCAGAAGGCGGCGCTCCAGGAAGACGAAAAAAAACTCCAGCTTGAAAATACCAGGCTTTCCATTGCCGGGCAGGTGCAGGCCCGTTTTCTTGCATACCTCAAGGCGCAGGAAAACATTCGCAGTACTCAGCGCTCGCTGGAACGTTCCCGCGCCCAGCTTGCCCTGGCCCGCGCCTCGTATGAAGTGGGCGCTCGCCCCCGCCTGGATGTGCTTCAGGCCGAGCTGGACGTCAGCCGTAACGAAGCTGTACTGATCCAAAGTGAAAACAGCCGTGATATCTGCCGGGCTGAATTGAACACCCTGCTCAATCTCAAGGTGGACAGCGACATCGACTATGTGGGAGATCTGAAAACCGTTCCCTTCAAGGGTACGCTGGATACCTGCCTTGAACGGGCATTTCGGCAAAGACCCGATCTGCGGCTGGCCCAGCTCGCCGTGGACATCGCCCGCAAGGATCAGGGAATGGCCCGCAGTGCTTTCTTCCCCCAGTTGGCGGCCACCTTCAAATGGTCGAGCGAAGGGGATACCCCGCGCGCAGCAGGCAGCAAATACGCCGGCAGCGACTACAACCAGTGGCAGGCGGGCATTACTGCCGGCTGGAGCATTTTTGAGTCCGGCAGGGACTATTATTCCACAAAAAAGGAAGGCTCCAACATCGCCGCGCTGGAAGCGCAGTTGCGCGGCGCGTTCAACGATTCCGCCTATGCGATCAAAGCCTGCCTTTCTTCCGTGCAGGATACCCTGCGCATGATTGAAGTTGCGCGCAGGGCTGTTGCCAGCGCACAGGAATCCTATGCTGATGCGAAAATGCGCTATGAACTCCAGCTCGGCACCAACCTCGACCTGCTGACCGCACAGTCTGACCTCGCGGAAGCGGAACTTTCCCTCATCTCGGCGCAAACGGATTATCTCAGCGCGTTGTCCGCGCTGTATGTGGCCATGGGAGAAATCAATCCCGGACTCAAGAGCAATACTCGATAGAACGAGGCTGAGGAAAAACTGCCTGAACTAGCGGCAGCTTGCCGCCAAGATACGGGAATCAGCCACGAACACAAGGCTCTATGAGCGCATCATGTTGATCCCGCGCTCTCCTGATGATGCTTGAGCGGCGTTGCCGATACGCGCTCTCGCTTGCGTTTTGCGCACAAGACGCCGCGCCCGCACTCCGCGTCTCCGGCGGTCAAGGATATGTTCAACACCATTCTACTACAGAGCGTCTTTTCCTTGCATCTGAGCCGGCCGAATTTGTGAAGCTTGTGCTGTGAGGATGATATTGTTTGCAGGGCGCTTGCAATTTTCTTAAACTCTTTCTAAAGCAATAGATATGGCAAAGAGCTGATTCCAGCATGAGTAACGTTTTATCCCTGAGTATGACACCCCTCGCGCAACGGGGGGGGGCACGCTGGTGGAAGGGCAGAAAAATCAGCCGCGGCGTTGCGAGCTTTCCCCCAAGCCGTTTTTTTGTTTTGCTCGGCGGAATTGAGCATAGATATGAAAACCTTGTTCCTTGCACTTTTTTCCAGACGCCGCCTGTGTGGGATACTTTTTGCATTGGCTCCGGCGTTGTATGTGGCCTTATCTCCGATATGGACATTGGCCTTTGATTCGGAAAACATGCCGGCAGATGCAATGGTTCTTGCCGAGGCGGATGCTCCGCTGCGGGGGGGAGACTGGCGCGAGCTTGCGTCAGGGGCATTCGTACGCGAATATACCAGGCAGAATGGGGGAAAAGTGGAATTCGTCGCGCTGCGGATGGATCCCCAGCGATGCGAGATAGTGTTGTGCAGTGCGGCTCTTGATGGAGGGGGGCCCCGCACGCCGGAACAATGGGCCAGGGAATACCACCTTGGCGCAGTGATCAATGCAGGCATGTATTTGCCGGACGACTTGACCAGCACGGCCTATATGCGGAGTGGCGATAAAGTAAATAACGGGCGCATTGCGGAAAAATACGGCAGTTTTTTCGTCGCGTCGCCGCGTCAACCCAGTTTGCCCAATGCAGCCTTGCTGGACAAAGACGTGGACGACTGGAAATTTCTGCTCCCCCAGTATGAAGTCGCCGTGCAGAATTTCCGGCTGATAGGGCCGGAAGGCGTTCAGCGCTGGCCGGAGAACGGCCCGCGGCACTCCATTGCGGCGGTTGGCATGAATGCCAAAGGCGAGATATTCTTTCTGCATTACGAAACGCCGATCAGCGTGTATGAGTTTGTTCGCATCCTGCGTGAAGAAAGTGGGCTGAATCTGACGCGGGCCATGTATGTGGAGGGAGGCGCGCAGGCAGTGCTGGGGCTATGGACGCCCACGAAAAAAATATACCGGATGGGGAGACACCCGGCGAATTTTTTGCTGGGAGGGCCCATTCTGCCGAATGTTCTCGGCGTGCGTCTGCGGCAGAAAGATTAGCAACCGAGTTCTCGCCGCCGCGCCAGGCTTGCGCCTGAAGGCAATTCCGCAATGGCCGATTCTCCTCACTATTTTCCGGAACGGCAGCTTTCTCTCTCACTTCAGGCAATACGGCGACAAGTGCATCTTCAAGTTTTTTTGGCTTTATCATAGCGTGGTGTTGAGACTGACCTTGACCGCCGGAGGCGCGATCCAGCCAGCCGTGGACACACGTTGCCTTTGCGGCTACAGGATATGCTGCCGCCCATCCCGCAGCAAAGGCACACGTCACGCACAGAGCGCCATCAACACGGTTCTACTACAGAGCCGAAAAAGAGCATGCGTTGACATATCAGCTTATATTGATATAGTGAAACAAAATTGTCGCATAAATCTTCTGCCGTAAACGGGCCAAGGCCGAGCAAGTTGCCGCCCATAGGCAATGCGTTGAAGACCAATCCCACGCACAAGGAATTTCAAATGAAAATCCTCGATCTCATCCGCCGTCGTTCCACGCCCTTTTACTCTCTGGAATTTTTTCCCCCAAAGGAACGCGAAGACTGGCCCGCCTTCTTTGAGCAGGCGGCGCGACTTAAGGCCATGAATCCGCTTTTTGCGTCCGTAACTTGCGGAGCGGGAGGCTCCACGCAGTCAAATACCCTGGAAATCGCCACACGCCTGAAACACGACCATGATGTGGAACCCATGCCTCATCTCACCTGTGTGGGGGCAACCGAAGAGCGTATTGCACAATCTCTTGAACAATTCCGCTGTGCCGGGCTGGACAACCTGCTCGCCCTGCGCGGCGACCGTCCGCGCGATGCCGGGCCGGACTGGCAGCCCGGAACCTTCTCTTGTGCGGAAAACCTGGTTCGCTTCGTACGTGGCCGGGAAGGAGACTTCGGCGTAGGCGTTGCGGGCTACCCTGCACCGCATCCCGAATCCAGCTCATTCTATCACGATCGCGAATACCTTCGCCGTAAAATCGAGGCAGGCGCGGATTTCGTCATCACCCAACTTTTTTTCGATACGCGGGAATATTTTGAACTGGTAACACGATTGCGCGGTATGGGCATTGAGGTTCCTGTCCTTCCCGGCGTGCTCCCCATTCAGAGCCTGTCCTCCATCCGGCGCACGCTTTCGCTGTGTGGTGCGAACATCCCCGGCAAATTTTATCTGGAACTGGAAGAAGCGCACGACAAGGGGGGCACCGAGGCTGTCAAGGAAGCAGGATTGAAATTCGCGGTAGCCCAGATCCGACGGCTCCTTGACGGCGGAGCGCCGGGCATCCATCTTTATACCCTGAATCGTTCCGGTTTATGCCTGCGCATAGCCGAGGAAGTGGGAACGCTCTAACGTGGATTGACGCAAGGCAAAAAAACTGCTTTTTCGGGGGGAAGCTCTGCTGTCTTTATCCGTGCAAAGCTTCGTTTCCCATACTGCTGACAAACCCCGCCTTGCGGTTGGGGAACAGCCTGGCCATGATGCCGTTGCCTGCTCAAATTTGCCATGCGCAATTCCAACAAGATGAAAGAACAAGATGAAAGACCTTGACAGCGAAATTGGTTCTCAATAGCGTTCAGTAACGTCCCGGCATGTGCCGGGGAAATACTGTTTCACGGGAGAGAAACTATGCCGAGATTCATGTGGTTCATCATCGCAGCCGCAGGCCTCATCATGGGGTATCTGATTTACGGCACCTTTGTGGAAAAAGTCTTCGGCCCCCAGCCCCAGCGCCCCACCCCCGCTGTGACCCACGCCGACGGTGTGGACTTTGTGGCCATGCCGAAATGGAAGCTGTGGCTCATCCAATTGCTCAACATCGCGGGTGTCGGGCCGGTATTCGGCCCCATCATGGGAGCACTCTATGGTCCCACCGCTCTTCTGTGGATCGTGCTGGGATCCATTTTCGCCGGAGCCGTCCATGATTATTTCTCCGGAATGCTGTCCGTGCGCTACAACGGCGCGAACGTACCGGAAATCGTGGGATACAACCTCGGCAAAATCGCCCAGTGGGTGATGCGCGTGTTCGCCGTGCTGCTCCTGCTCCTTGTGGGCGTTGTGTTTGCCACCGCTCCCGCCGGACTTCTGGCCAAGCTCACTCCTGAATGGATGAACTTCAAGGTTTGGCTGGGCATAATTTTCTTCTACTATTTTGTTGCCACCATCGTGCCCATCGACAAGCTCATCGGCCGCATCTACCCCATTTTCGGAGCGCTGCTGCTGATCATGGCATTCGGCATCACGGTGATGCTGCTCATAGACGATTCCGGCAAGTTCTATCAATGGGCAGAATGGGGAGTGAATCAGCATCCCGCCCACCTGCCGCTTTGGCCGCTGATGTTCATAACCATAGCTTGCGGCGCACTTTCCGGCTTCCATGCCACGCAGTCCCCGCTTATGGCCCGTTGTGTGGATAACGAGAGGGAAGGCCGTTCCGTGTTCTACGGAGCAATGATTGCCGAAGGTTTCATCGGCCTGGTGTGGGCCACCGTGGGCATGACCTTCTATCAGGAGCCCGCTGCCCTGGCCGCCTCCATCAACGCCGGTACCGCCAGCAACGTGGTCTATGAATCATCCCGCGCGCTCATGGGCTCGTTTGGCGGCC
Source organism: uncultured Mailhella sp. (assembly GCA_910579055.1). Taxonomy (GTDB): domain Bacteria; phylum Desulfobacterota; class Desulfovibrionia; order Desulfovibrionales; family Desulfovibrionaceae; genus Mailhella. Next base: position 5,498 of record CAJTSU010000192.1, read on the forward strand.
TGCTTGCCATTCTTGGTGTCATTGTGCTGCCCATCACCTCGGGCGATACGGCCTTCCGCGCAGCCCGCCTGACCATCGCGGATATAGTCCGCATACCGCAGCTCACCCCCGTCAAGCGCCTGACCATCGCCATTCCGGTATTCATCATCGGTATCGCTCTGTCGCAGATCGACTTCAACATCATCTGGCGTTACTTCGGCTGGTCAAACCAGACTCTGGCCGCCATCATGCTGTGGGCCGCCGCCGCATATCTGATGCGCCGCGACAAGCTGCACTGGATCTGCACGTTGCCCGCCATGTTCATCACCGCCGCCAGCGCGACTTACATCTGTTATGAACCCAACATGGGCTTCGGCATGAGCATCGGCATCGCCGAAATTATCGGCATCGCCGTTTCCGTCATCTGCCTCGGCGCGTTCCTTGCTCTGGGTCGCAAGCCTGTTGCAGGCGCTCCCACCGACGTGTAACCCGGCCTGCCCCATCTTGTTAATCAAAGAGTCCGCCCTGTATGGCGGACTCTTTGATTAACAAGTTTTCCACTTTTGCAAATTGGCAAAGAAGGCGCTTTTTAGAGCATTTTGTCATCGAAAAGCTCTCGGAGTCGAGCGGAGCGAGGCTCATCTCTGCTCTCCTTATCCGTAAAGCG
>CAJTSU010000193.1 GCA_910579055.1 uncultured Mailhella sp.
CGTATTTCCGACGGAGGCATCCATTTTCAAGATTTTGTATCTGGCTGTCCAGGAAGCTGAAAAACACTGGACCATGAAAGTAAAAGAATGGCCGCAAATAATAGCTCAACTATCGATTTATTATGAGGAAAAGCTACAAAAATATTTGCCTTGAGGGAGCGGAGACAGTGCATGATTGTCAAGGGAAGCTGTCTGCCCATATTGCTCCGCGCCGAAGACGGCTTGTTGCAATATGGGACCCTGGCGGCAGACACAGCCCCCAGATGCCATGCGCGCCATTTGAAAATCATAGAGGATAAAAATCGGTTTACACAGATTAAGTTACACTATCAAACTTTTTGGAGTTCCCTGCCGAGCTGGGAGTTTTCGATAACCCAAAAGAGACCCACCGGATCCGTCAATGGGTCTCTTTTTATATCAACCGTTATTCTCATACTCTTGCTCCCAATCTTTTCAGGAAATATACTGTTATCCGTTTCTCAATATTTTTTGTTTTTGGAGTTCTTCATATGGCGCATCATCACAATAATTCCGCCTATGGCCGCCTGACTGACCGCCTCAACCGTTTCCCGCAGGGCGCTCCCGTGTCAGACATGCTGTTCGGCATTCTTAAAATCCTGTTTTCCGAAAAAGAAGCCGGTCTGGTGGCCCAGCTTCCGATTAAGCCTTTTACCGCGCAAGCGGCGGCAACCATTTGGAAACTTCCCCTTGTGCAGGCACAGAAGATTCTGGATGAACTGGCCGGGCGGGCCATTCTGCTGGATATGGACATACACGGGGAACAGACCTACTGCCTTCCCCCGCCCATGGCCGGTTTCTTTGAATTCGCGCTGATGCGCGTACGTGACGATATCGATCAGAAGACCCTCAGCGAGTTGTATCACCAATACATCAACGTTGAAGAAGATTTCATGCGCGATCTCTTTGTACAGGGAGAAACCGGCCTGGGGCGCGTCTTTGTCCGTGAGGACGCACTGGAAAATCCCTACCGGCTGGAAATTCTTGACCACGAACGCGCTGCACATATCATTGATACTTCAAAAGAAATCGGCGTCAGTATGTGCTACTGCCGCCACAAGAAATGGCATATGGGCACCAATTGCGACGCCCCCATGGATATCTGTATGACCTTCAACACGGCGGCGCACTCCCTGATCAAGCACGGCCACGCCCGCTCCGTCAGCAAAGAAGAGTGCAATGACCTGCTGCACCAGGCCTATGAGCACGGTCTGGTTCAGTTCGGTGAAAACAACCGGGAAGGCGTCAATTTCATCTGCAACTGCTGCGGCTGCTGCTGTGAAGCGTTGCAGGCCGTGCAGCGTTTTGGCATCACCCAGAGCATCCATTCAAACTTCATTATCGAATTGAATACCGATACCTGTGTGGGCTGTGGGAAGTGTCTCAAAGCCTGCCCGGTCAAGGCGTTGCATGAGCCGGAAAACGGACGGGATTCCGCCCCAGCCGGAGACGGCAAACCGCCTCGGCGCGTCCCCGATCTGAACAAGGATATCTGCCTTGGCTGCGGCGTCTGCGTCAACACCTGCCCGAGCACAAGCCTCCGGCTGATTCCGCGCCCCAACCGTACCATCACCCCTCTCAACACGACGCATCGGGTAGTGCTCATGGCGGCGGAACGGGGTAATCTCCAGGATCTCATATTCGACAATCAGGTATTGTTCAGCCACCGGCTTATGGCCGGAGTGCTGGGCGCAATACTCAAATTGCCGCCCGTAGCGCGCAATCTGGCCCGCAAGCAGCTCCGTTCCCGCTATGTGGAGCGTCTGCTGGAAAACATGTAGCACTTTAATCCTCCCGGCACTCAAGCTAAATTCAAGGCAAGCCATGACTGATTTTCCTGTCGCGCTCATCTCCTGTGCCGACTACGGCAAGGCGGCTCTCAGCACCCGTGTGGGGGAAGCCCTGGACGCCTGCGGCTGGATGCCTGCGCACGGCGACCGAATATTGATTAAGCCGAATCTTATTCGGGCCGTGCCGCCGGCCTGCACACATCCCCTTGTGGTTCGGGCAGCCGCGGCCTGGCTCCTGGACCAGGGGGCGCGCGTCACTGTCGCCGACTCGCCCGGTTTCGGCACAGCCAAAGGTGTTGCCCGTGCCATTGGTCTGGAAGACGCGTTGCGCCCACTCGGTCTGCAAGTGCTTGAAATGGATCTTCCCGTACCCGTAGCAGTAGGTGAGGAAAAGGGAAAACGCGGCGCAACCTGGGGCGTATCGCGGCTGGCGCTTGAAAGCGACGCGCTTCTCTCTGTGCCCAGAGTCAAGGCGCACAGTATGATGCGCCTGACTCTCGCGGTCAAAAATCTGTTCGGCACAGTGTGCGGGCTGCGCAAGGCCTGGGCGCACACCCTGGAAGGAGAAAGCACCCTTGCCTTTGCCGCGCGCATTCTCGACTTGTACCGCAAGCTTCCGCCTTCGGCCGCCCTGCTGGACGGCGTGGAAGCCATGCACGTCACCGGCCCGGTTCGAGGCAAGCCCTACTCCCTCGGCCTTGTTGGAGCCTCACCCGATGCCGTGGCGGCGGACAGCGCCATGTATACAATATTCGGCCTTTCCCCGGAGGAAGTGCCGCTGTGGGATGCGGCGCGAAAAAAGGGACTGCCGCAGGCTTTTCCCGAACAGTTGAACTATCCGTTGTTGCCCCCCAGTGCTTTTGCCTGCCCGGGCTTTCAACTGCCGAAGCGGCTCAAAGACGTTTCCTTTCGCCCTCACCGGCTTTTTCTCAGCCTCTGCCGACGCGCCTGGAGTTCTCTCTCCGGCTGAGTAAACGCCGTGAATCTTTTCTCACGGAGCAATTCAACTTCGACACTGTGATTATAGCGTACTCAGCTTTCACGCCCTCGCCATGCGCGAAGCCATTATACGTCTTGTGTGTCCGTCTTCATACAGGTATAAAAAAACATGCGCCGTCCCTCTCTGTTCCTCTTCCCGCTTTCGTGCAAAGGTCTGTTCCCTTTTCTCTGCCTGTTCGTCTTGTTGCTGACAAGCGGCTGCGGCCTGTTCTCCCGCGCAGTGGAGGACCAACGAACGCAGGAAAATGATACCGCGCTGTTCAACGGCGACCCCGTGCCTTATACCGTCACCTTCCGTATTGTCCGGCAGAACGGACGGCACACCGGCGACGCGCCCGGCCGCATGGCGGAGCAAGTGGAGGATGGGGCAACAAACATGCCTGCCAGCACGAGTTCCAGCGCCTCTGCAGGCGAAACTGTTTCCGCTTCGGCTTCCTCCTCTCCTTCTGAAACTCCATCTGACTCCGCCTCAAAAACATCTGCAAAAAATTCTGCCGATGAAAAAAACAGCGCCCTCAGGGGCAAAGCGGCCCCTTCCGGGCCGAATCACGCAACTGACATTCCAGCAGATGCGGCTGATGAAGAACTCCTTTCCCTGATGCGCTCCAACAGCGGGCTTGAGCAACTTCTGGCCCAGCCGCCGGACAGCATGCTCGGCCTGGAGCGGCGAGCACGTTCCGATCGCGATGTCGCCCTCAAGGCTATGCGTTCTCTCGGGTTTTATGACGGCAGGGTGCGATTTCACCTGGACAAGGACAGTTCTCCGGTCAAAGTGCTGTTCGATCTGCTCCCCGGCACGCGCTATACAGTAGGGGCCTTGGACATCGCATATGAACCGGAGCCTGTCGTCCCGGACACCTTCCGAAATCGAACCATCACCACCGGGCTGTTCTGGAAAGAGGAACACAAGTTGCCCCCTCCTTCTTTTCCCGCGCGTATTCGGGGGTTGAAGGAAGGTATGGCTGTTTCAGCCGGGGCCATTCTTGACGCTGTGGAAAAATGGCCGAACCGTTTCAAGAACTACGGCTATCCCTTTGCTCATGTCAGTTCCAGCCGTTATTTTCTGGACAAGGAACATCATTCGCTGACCGTGCGGACAAAGCTGGATCCCGGCCCGGCCGCCACCATGGGCGAGGTCAGATTTTCCGGCTTGGAAAATGTGGGTGAAGAATACCTGCGCCGCCTTATCCCATGGAAACCGGGCACCCCCTGGAGCGACCGGATGATGGAGCGCTACCGCAATTCCCTGCTGGAAACGGGATTGTTCCGGTCTGTGGATTTGCGCCCCCTGCGTCTGGATGAACTGGAAAGCTCCACTCAGGAAAAGCCCGCCGAAAACAAGGCCAGACCGGAAGACAGCGTGAAGGGGGAATCTTCCCTTTCCGCCCCGGCTTCCCCGCCGCTTGTCCTTCCTTCTTCTCCTTTTGATCCGCCTCTTGAGCTGCCCGTGGCCGTTGACCTCGGCGAAATGGCTTTTCGCACCGTGGGAGCCAGCCTGCGCTACAGCACGGACAAAGGCATGGGCATACAGGGTTCATGGGAGCACCGGAACTTTTTCGGAAACGGAGAAAAGCTGACCGTCGCGGGCACGGTGTCCGAAGATGAACAAGGCGTGAAGCTGGATTTCAAAAAACCTGCCTTTCTCCGTGCGGATCAAAGTCTGATTGCAGATGGCCACTTCGGACGCAAAATTACAGACGCCTATACCGCGCGTGAAGCAAGCATAGCAGCCGGACTGGAGCGTAAACTCGCCCCGTTCTGGTGGGGAAGCGCCAGAGGCGGATTTGTTCAGGGTGAAATCGACGAAGGTTACGGTACGGAAGAATATGACTATGCCTTTATGGATTTCGGCATCAGACGCGACACCCGCAACAACCCGCTGAACCCCACGCGCGGTTCCAGGCTCGTCCTTGCCCTGGCACCTTATGAAGGACATTATCTGTCGGAATCCTTCACTGCGTTCATGCCGCGTGTAGACTTCTCCACCTATTACAAACCGTTCCGGAAGGACTGGCTGGTTCTGGCTGCACGTGTTGCAGCTGGCGGCATGTTCGGGGCGCGTTCGACAGAAGTTCCGGCTACGCTGCGCTATTACGTCGGCGGCGGAGGTTCCGTGCGGGGTTATGCCTATCAGGCCATCGGCCCGCGCAATTCCCGCAATGACCCGGAAGGCGGAACCTCTTTTCAGGAAATCAACCTGGAAATGCGTTTTAAAGTCACGGAAAACATCGGTATTGTGCCCTTTCTCGACGGAGGGATGGTCTATGAAAGCGCTCAGCCTGACTGGGGTAAGGATCTGGACTGGGGAGCGGGCATCGGCCTGCGTTATTTCACTCCGGTCGGCCCCCTGCGTCTGGACTTCGGCGTTCCTCTTACCAAAATCCCCGGGGAAAAGAACTATCAAATCTATATCAGCCTGGGACAATCGTTTTAGTACACCGCAACATGAAATATTGCGGAGTACTAGACATCTTGCAGGCTCCTTGAGCAGAGTGCTCTTCAGTAAACAGTCAAATGTGAGACGCCCATGAGTGAAGTTCCCCAACACAAGACCCTGAACCGCCTGAATGCGGGCTTCCGCCGTTTCAGAAAACAGTGGTATTGTGAAGAACACAATATCTATGAAGATTTGCTGGAAGGGCAAGCCCCTCATGCGCTGGTTATCGCGTGCAGCGATTCCCGTGTGGACCCGGCGCTGCTTCTCGATTGCCGGCCCGGCGATCTTTTCGTCATCCGCAACGTGGCGAATCTGGTTCCGCCCTACAGCCCGGATAGCGGATACCACGGCGTGAGCGCCGCGCTGGAGTATGCCGTCCAGCATCTGCGCGTGGACACCATCGTTGTTATGGGGCATTCCCAATGCGGCGGCATCGCGCACTTGATGACCGATACGGATAATGAAAGAAGTGAATTCCTCAGCACCTGGATGCTTGTCGCTCAAGACGCCCGCGCTCAGGCGGATGCACAGTATTCCGAATCCTGCGCCGAACAGCGGGAGCGCGCGTGCGAGCAATACGCCATCCGCCTGTCCTTGCGCAATCTGCGCAGCTTCCCCTGGGTTCGTTCGGCTGAGGCCAAGGGCGAGCTCACCATTCACGGCTGGTATTTCGATCTGGCCGCAGGCATGCTGTTCCAGCTTGACGAAACAAACGGCAATTTTATGCCGCTTGGCCCGGCTCTCTCGGACAACGGTGCCGCTCCCGGCGGATCGGTGTAAAACAGAAATTACTCTGACCGAGAGCATTTTGTTATTAAAATACTCTCGGAGTCGAGCGGAGCGAGGCTCATCTCTGCTCTCCTTATCCGTAA
>CAJTSU010000194.1 GCA_910579055.1 uncultured Mailhella sp.
CAAGCTCCGGCTTCAGGCGTGAAACCTGCGCGCCAGAACATAGGATTCTGGCTGGTAGATATTTTCAATCGCAAAAAGATCTAATGAGGCGCAACACCCTTGCCCGGGGACGGAGCAGGCGTCCACACTGTTGGAGAAAATTTTGGCATTTTTGAGCATGCAGGGCGTAACCCTGAACCTGGGCGGCAAGCCTTTGCTGGATGCGGCGGATCTTTCCGTGGAAACGGGCGAACGGCTCTGTCTGGTGGGGCGCAACGGCGCGGGAAAATCTTCCTTGCTGGCCCTGCTGGGCGGGCAGCGGCAACCGGATTCCGGCATCATTGTCCGGCCCGGCACCCTGATCGGGCAAATGCCCCAGGATGTGCCTGAGCACTGGAGCGGAACGGTTTTTTCTCTGGTGGCCGAAGCCCTTGGAGCAGAGGGCAAGGCTCTGGCGGCCGCCCATGCCGGAGCGGAATACGGGCAGCAGGGGGACGGCTGGGAACGTTACGGTGACGTGCTCACCGTCATCAATCATCTGGAGCTGGAACCGGATGCCGGATTCGCCACGCTCTCCGGCGGAACAAAGCGGCGGGTAGCCCTGGCAAGGGCGCTTGTCTGTTCGGAAGATCTTATTCTGGACGAACCGACAAACCATCTGGACATCGCCACCATTACCTGGCTGGAAGATTTTTTACTGCGCAGGGCCCGCACCCTGGTTTTCGTCAGCCATGACCGGGCCTTTGCCCGGCGTCTGGCCACGCGGGTCGTGGAAATTGACCGAGGCAAGCTCTACAGCTATTCCTGCGGCTTTGATCGTTACCCGGAGCGGCGGGAGGACCGCCTCGCCGCCGAGGAACGCGCCTTTGAACTTTCAGACAAGAAACTCGCCCGGGAGGAAGCATGGATACGTCAGGGCATCAAGGCCCGGCGCACACGCAACATGGGCCGGGTACGCGCTCTGGAAGCCCTGCGGGCCGAACGGGCCGAGCGGCGCGCCAAACAGGGGAACGTGCGTATGGCCGCGCAGGAGGCCGGACGCTCAGGCAAGCTTGTCATTGAGGCCGATGACATTGGCTTCGCCTATCCCGGTCAGGCTCCCCTTTTCAGTCATTTTTCCACCATTATCCAGCGCGGCGACCGTGTGGGCCTCATGGGCGGCAACGGAACCGGCAAAACCACGCTGCTGCGCGTCCTGCTTGGCGAACTTTCACCCACGGAAGGCTCGGTACGCCTTGGCACCAATTTGCATGTGAGTTACTTCGACCAGTTGCGCGCAAGCCTGAACCCTGAAGAAAACATCATGCACAGCGTGGCGGAAGGCAACGACGTCATCACGGTGGGCGGTAATACACGTCATGTGGCCGGGTATTTGCAAGATTTTCTTTTTACCCCGGATCGTCTTCGCCTGCCGGTCAAGGCTCTGTCCGGCGGGGAACGCAACCGGCTGCTTCTGGCCAGGCTTTTCACCAGGCCCTCCAATGTGCTGGTGCTGGACGAGCCCACCAACGACCTGGACACGGAAACCCTTGAGCTTTTGGAAGAGCTGCTGGCGGATTACAAGGGCACTGTGCTTGTCGTCAGCCATGACCGGAGTTTTCTGGATAACCTCGTAACCAGCGTGATCACGCTGGAAGGTGACGGCAAAGCCCATGAATATGTGGGCGCATATACAGACTGGCTCCGGCAGCGGCCCGCGCCTGTTCCGGAACGGAATCCGGAAAAAACTTTCCCATCGCCCCCGCGACCCGCGGCAGTCAAAGCCCGCAAACGCGGTTTTAAAGAGCAGCGGGAATTTGAACAATTGACTGCGGAGCTGGAATCTCTGCCTGAGCGCCTCGACGCGCTGGAGCGTGAGCAGAAAGACAAGGAGATGATCCTCGCTGATCCCGACTTGTTTTCCAGAGATCAGGCGGCATTCATCCGCACAACGGAACGTCTGGCCGGGCTGGAGGAAGAGCAGACGCAGCTGTTGTCGCGCTGGGAATTTGTGGAGCGGCGCTTGCGGGAACTGGGCGAGCTTTCGGAGTGATGCGGAACAGGAGAAGTACGCATTGTGCCGCTTGAGCAAGCGCATAATATCATCTACTATGGCTCAGGCAGTTACCGGATATTCGGAAGGGCGGCGCGCGGTGTGTGCGGCAGACGTGTTCCGTCTGCCTGACGGTGCGGGCGCGGGGCTTTCTGAGCGCGTATCCGCGTGACATTGCTTCCGCGATCTCTCAATGACGCTCGATCGGCCTTGCCGATACCCGCTCTCGCTTGCGTTTTGCGCGGAAAACGCTGCGCTCGCACGCCGTGCCGCATGACCATCGGCGGGGGGGCTGCTTCAACGTCCGCTACTCCGGCGGTCAAGGATAGTTTCAACACTATTGCACTCCAGAGCGAGGGGAAAAGAGTTGTTGACAAGACGGCGCGGCCGATGAAATCCTTTTCCGTACCCTCTCCCTTGAGGGAGGAGCTGTCCGCGCGACCCCTATCCGTCGGCTGCGGGGTCAGTGGGCGGATGGTGTGGCTGTGCATGGAAACATTGGTGCGGTGTGATCTTTTTTCTATAATTTGCTCTACCAGACGGAGCGGAAGATATGGCCTTTGCGGATTTTCAGGAAAAGCAGAAGCAGAATAAGCAAAAATCGGTTTTGCGGGATTTTTTTGTCAAGCGTCACGGATTGTTGCTCGTTCTTTCCGATGACCCCATTTTCGTGCGTCTTCTGCGAACAACGATCAAGGATCTCGCTCTGGGTAATGAGGCGAATCTGGTCAACCTGGTGGTTGAGCCTACCAAGACGCTGAAGGCCATTACAGACGCCTTTAATGACAATCGCAAACCCGCGCTTTTCATCGAGCGGGTCATGACCGGCACCGGCGATACCGGCATGCTCATCCGGCAGTACAAGGAAAGCTTTCCCGAACTGCGCGTCTTTGTCATAACCACCACGGCGGACAAGGGCAGGATCATGCTGATGTTTGAGTCAGGCGCGGACAATTTTGTCCTCAAGCCCATCAGCAGTATTGACCTTGTGGAGAAAATGTCCACCACCCTGCGCGAGCCGAGTATTGCCCAGCAATTACTGGAAAAGGCTCGCGGCTTTGTGCTGCGCAATTTCGGCGGCGAGGCGATCAAGATTACGAAGAAAGTGCTGGAAGCCAAGCCGGACAACGCCGCGGGGTATGTCGTCATGGGCGACGCGCTTCGTGTGTCGGGCAACAGTGAGCAAGCGCAGATGGCGTATGAGCGGGCTTCCAAGTTTAACGATAATTATCTCGAACCCCTGCAAAAGCTTGTGGAGCTCGCCAAGGAAACCGGGCAGCAGGACATGCAGTTCAAGTATCTGAAGCGCCTGGACGAACTTTCTCCGCTGAACGCCCAGCGCAAGGTGGAGCTTGGCCAGCTTCAGGTGGCCATGGGGAACCCCGAGGCCGCCAAGCAGCTTTTTGATACGGCGGTTTCGCGGGCCTACAAGGACGCCATAAGCCAGGTTGCGGCCATGACCGAACAAATCGCCATGACCTTGCAGGACAGCGACCCCGTGCAGGCGGAAAAATACCTGCGGCAGTGCCTGGAAATGAAGGGACAGAATCTCTCCGCCGAAGACCTTTCCACCTTCAACCAGCTCGGCATCAGCCTGCGCAAACAGGGGCGCTGGCAGGATGCGATTGTGGAATACAAGAAGGCGTTGAAGCTTGTCCCCAATTCCGGCGTTCTGTTCTACAATATCGCCCTGGCTCATGCCGAAGGCAAGGAGAACGATCTGGCCGTGAACTCCATGCTCAAGGCGCTCTCGCTTGATGGCGCGCTGCCTCGCTCCTCGCCCAACATTGCCTTGAATATGGCTAAGGTGTTCTCCCGTGGCTACCCCCTCGACAAGGCGCAGAAGTGCCTTGAGATTACGCTTGAGCTTCAGCCGGAAAATTCCGAGGCTCAGAATCTGCTCTGCGATATCCGGGCCAAGCTTGCCCGGGAAGAGGAGGAAGAAAAGGCGGGAATGGGTGGTTCACGCTCTTCTCTTGCCGCCGAACTGGCTGAGCGTCATGCCGGTGCGCCGGTGGGTGTGCGGCGCAGATAGCCGCTGAAATGATGACCGCACTCGCTGCGGACGATTAGGTTATCACAGCCTTCAAAAAGGACGACAAACGCGCTGGGGCTAACCCGTGTCACGCTCAAGACGTTCGGGCACGTTATGAATGCGCGGCCTTGCCTGTGGCTGAAGATAAACCGTTGCCGGAGAGCTGTCGCCATCATGCGTTGGCAGGTAACTGGAAAGGCTGTCGAGAATGCCATCTGCAACCGGATGTGCTGCTGAGTTACAGGACGGAAGAACGGGATATTAACAATCATGGCGTCTAACACGCCGGAATTGTATAGGTCATGGCAAAGGAGGTATGCCATGACCGGCTTGTCGAATAAACTGGAAGAGGTGCGCCGCAATGTGCGGAACAACGTGCGCGGAGCACTGGAGGATAAATTTCGGGAATGGTGCGCCGCGGCGGATATCCGTGTTGTCTCGTCTGAAGACCTGAGAGCGGATGAATCCGCGGAGGGAACCGTGAATGAGTCCGCACACGAAAGGAAAGAAAAAGACGGGGAGGAAAACGGAACGTTGCGCCCCTGGGATATCGTTGTGCATGACAAGCGTCTGTTCGGGCGGATTTTATCCCACGGGACATTGGGCCTGGGTGAAGCGTATATGGATGGCTGGTGGGATTGCGAACAGATGGACGTGATGTTCTGCAAAGCCATCCGGGCCGGGATAGAGCGGCGCATCGAAGGCAATTTTTCAGGCTGGCTGCATGAAACGGCGTTTCGCTTTCTGAATCTCCAGACCCGTTCCCGTGCCTTTATGGCGGCAAAGCATCACTATAATGCCGATCCCGCGCTGTTTAAGGCCATGCTTGACCCCTATATGCAATACAGTTGCGGTTACTGGGGGCAGGCGGACAATCTTGAGGACGCCCAGCTTGCCAAGATGGAGATGATCTGCCGCAAGCTCAAGCTGGAACCGGGCATGAGCGTACTGGACATCGGTTGCGGATGGGGTGGCCTGGCGCGGTATATGGCGGAGCATTACCAGGTCAGGGTGACGGGCATCACCGTGTCTGACGGGCAGCTTGCCGTGGCGCGGGAAAATGCGGGCGAATTGCCGGTGGAATATCTGCTGCTGGATTACCGGGATTTGCCCGGAAGCGCGAAATTCGGCGAAAAAGACGGCTCCGGCGGCAGACGTTGGGATCGCGTGGTTTCCGTGGGCATGTTCGAACATGTGGGGCGCAAGAATTACGACGTATTTTTGAAAGTGGCCCGCCGCTGCCTCAAGCCGGACGGCCTGTTCCTGCTCCACTGCATCGGCAGCAACGGCAGAGGCTGCGGCGCGGACCCGTGGCTGACCCGCTATATTTTCCCCAACGGGGTCTTGCCTTCCACCAGCGTGCTGACGAAAGCCCTTGAGGGCATTTTCGTCATGGAAGACTGGCACAATTTCGGCGCAGACTACAGCAAGACCCTCCTGGCCTGGCAGGCCAGATTCCACAAGGGTTGTGAAGAGGGGGCCTTTGCCTGCGAAGAACGCTTGCACCGTATGTTTGACTATTATCTGTCGAGCTGTGCCGGAGCCTTCCGCGCCCGCTGCATCCAGCTCTGGCAGCTGGTTCTCAGCCCGGAAGGCGTACCGGGCGGCTACGACTGCCGCCGGGATTGAGTGCGGAGCCAGAACTCTGCAACATGAAATGTTTCGGAATATCAGCCATCAGGCGTAAGCCTGGAGCGTCGGCAAGCGGGGTTTGCCTGCCGAAACCCCGCTTTCGGCGAAGCGGCCTGCTCGCAATTTTCGGCCCGCAGGAAAAATACACCTCCCGTATAGCGGTATCAACATGGCGCCATAATAGAGCCATGAAAAAAACACCCGGCAAAGCTTGCCGCATTCCCGTGAAACTCCGCTGTTTTTCATGAGTTTTCA
>CAJTSU010000195.1 GCA_910579055.1 uncultured Mailhella sp.
ACAGGCGAACTGTGCTTTCCGGGACGGCATACTGCCTCGCAATGTATTTCTGATATGGCGCTTTTGAACGGTATCCGCCGAATGGGCTTCAGCAAGGAAGAAATGACCATCCACGGTTTCCGCGCCATGTTCTCCACCATCCTGAATGAAAAGAAACTGGAATGGGGCTTTGACGGCGACATCATTGAGGCCCAGCTTGCCCACAAGGAGCAGAATACCGTTCGGGATGCGTACAACCATGCGTCATATCTGGATAAACGACGTGAATTGCTTCAGAGATGGGCAGACTATCTCGACGAATTGCGAAATCAGGATACATCCAATTCACTGAAATAATTCAGTAAGCAAAACTATCTGGACAGTCTGAGAACAAAAGCACGGCAGGAGGCCGAACTTGAATAAGGCAACGACTTTCCTTTCACAACAACAGGAGACATCCTCATGAAAAATTGGCGGAAGAATCTTTCCTGCGTCTGCCGCACGTTCTTGAACTCATCCGCGTGTGCAAAAGCGCATGGTGGCAAGGCTGCAAGGAAGGACGTTTCCCCAAGCCGATAAAACTGGGGCCGCGTACCAGCGCATGGCGAGCTTCCGACATCGCCGCTCTTGTGCGGCAGCTTTCCCGGCAGGACACACAGGGGGAAAGCCAAGAAACACGGGGCTGATATAAACAGCCCATCCGCTCCCTTTCCAAAACACGGCGCGGCCAGGGTATAAACCTTGACCGCGCCGTGTTCAAACCTTGCCAAGCTTTTTTAGAAATGTAACACCTCGCCATCAAAGGGAATCAAAACCTTGTCGCGTATCCCCTGCTCATAGGCATACTCAGAGACATTTTTACGATCCACAGTCATATGATTGATGGCGTCCATGTGTACCGCAACTATTTTGGCATTGGGAGCCGCCTTGCTTGCGCGGAGCGTATCTTCCTTGCCCATAATGATATAGGGATCGTTTCTAAATTTTTCACCTGACATGGCTGCCGCCCCGGTATTGAGAATGATAATGTTCGGCTTGTATGTGGCAATGGTCTTTTTCACACCGTCAAACCATACCGTATCGGCGGCAAGGTAGGTTGTTTTCTTGCCTGGGGCTGTAAACACAATGCCCATGACGCTTCCCAGTGCCTTGCCAAGAACCTTATCGGCAAACATAGCTTCAGAACCATGCCTGCACTCTGTTTTGTGCAGGGTCACACCACCAAATTCCACAGTGCCGTCAAGGACGCGAACATTGGTAAAACCCTGAGAGCGTAACTGCTCCGCATCTTTTTCATCTTGTACAAACAGGGGAATATCCTTGGGTAATGCCTTCTGCGCCGCTTCATCCCAATGGTCAAGGTGTGTATGCGTCAGGATAACGGCATCCACTCCTTTGAGAATGTCCTCAATTGGCATGGGCAATGGGGTCAAAGGATTACGAAGTTCACTGCGATAGGTATCCTGAAAGCCAGGATACGATCCCGGTTCCGCAAGCATCGGATCTACAAGAAAAGTCGTATCTCCATAGGTAACTTTGACCGTTGCGTTGCGGATAAGCTGTACATTCATTCCCGCATCGGCTTGAGCATCCATAGCGAGCGCAACGTTCACAAAAAGGGCCAATCCAAATGACAGTATTCCTAAAACTCGTTTGTAGCTCATGAGAAGTTCTCCTTTTTTTCAGCATGGCAGAAATGACACCGTGACAACACTGGCATTCATGACAATTATCGACAAAATCAGGCCAACATGATAAGCATAACGACATGTGAGGTGCCGTATGCCTATCCCCTCCGTTGGCCTTGTCGCCTACCCGAACTTCGATCCCTTTCTGTTTTCAATCCCCCATTCCGTGTTCACAATTCCCATGCCGAATACGCTCTTTACTTTGTCCACAGTGAGCGCTACAGGTCTACCTCTTTCAGCAGGGACATTCACACTACAACCGGACGGAAGTTTTGACCTGCTGGAACATATGGACATAATCATCGTGCCCGGCTGGCACTCTCTGGATGCGCCTCCTTCACGAGAGCTCTCAGCGGCGCTTATTCGCGCCCATAAGCGGGGCGCATGGGTTGTGGGGCTATGCTATGGCGCATATGTCTTAGCCTACACTGGTCTCTTGGATGGTAAGAAGGCATCAACACACTGGCAGGCCGAATCTGACTTCAAACGGCGTTTCCCATGCGTAGCCCTGAATACCAATTCCTTATATGTCGAAGAGGAGCGTCTGGTGACATCAGCGGGCGTCGGTGCGGGGGTGGATTGCTGTCTCTTTCTGGTGCGGCAATTTTATGGACTCAAAATCGCCAACCGAATAGCTCGTGTTATGGTGATGCCTCCATATAGGGAAGGAGGACAAGCTCAGTTCATTGAACAACCGGATCCTGTATCTCCGCAAGACGCCAGAATCGGCGAAGTTCTTGCGTATGTGCAGAACCATTTGAGTGAAGCGCACAGTCTGGATAGTCTGGCGCAACACGCCTCCATGAGCCGACGCACCTTTACACGACATTTTGAGAAAGCCACGGGCATGACTGTCGGCAAATGGCTCACGAGCCAAAGGCTCCGGCGCGGGTGTGAACTGCTTGAAGCAACCTCACTTTCTGTAGAAGAAATCGCGGAAGAAATCGGTTTCAATACATCCAATTTGTTCCGCCATCATTTTCGGGCATGTTATCAGGTTTCGCCCCGAAGATGGAGGAAGAATTTCAGCAATTCAAATCTGTAATACAACCTAATTTACTTTCTTCCCGGAAGACGGCGCGGCCAGGGCATACACCTTGGCCGCGCCGTTTCTCTACCGCCTCATATCCCGTCCATACTTCCCTATTGCTCCTCTTCGCCAGCGCCACCGGGGCGGGCTGTGTCTCTTTCCACCTCTCCCTTGTCTATTACAAGCTCCGATTTCGGAGCTTTCCCAAACAGCCCTTCCAGCCTGGCAAGCGGAACCGATACCCCGGCATCCGCCAGCAAGTCCCGTATGTCCCGCAGCGTGTAGCCCCGCCGCATGGCCTTTTTGATGTCGTTGACCAGAAATTCCGCGACTTCCCCACGTGTCTTCCCCGCTTCTTTCACCGGCAGATTGCGGAGCTTTTTCCGGGCGGCCTCTATCTGTTCCATTGTGTAGCGTCGAGCCGTTGCCATAGGCATCACCTTTTTTGTCAAAAATTCCTTTTCCTTTCCCATACCACGGTGAAAACTTTATTGACAACTTTTCTTACCGAACAAATGCGTCCCAAACTGGATAGATAGGGACGCTATTCCACCAATAAGGACAATGATATTTTCATTCTATCCCATTTTCAAATTCATATTTCCACATGAATGTATTGTTCAATGAAAAACAATACAGTCTTTTTGTCTTTTTATCTGGCCTTCAATCGCATTTTTCATCTATGCTTGCGCCAAAAGAGGAAACATGGCGCAACTGGTGCGCCAGCCAAAGCGTGAAGGTAGTGTTCCAAAGACTGACGAGAGTTTGTCTCTACAGGTTGGTAGCTGGCTGCCACCAGCCACACCAACCTGCCAAGGGGCAAGCCCCTTTGGAAACCCCATCGCGCTCGGCGCTTCGCTTCTCGCTCGATAAAAGGCGGAAAGGCATGAAGAAAAACAGCGGAAACACCCAAAAATTCCAGTGCAGACGCACCGTAAGAATAACCAGAGCCGAAGATGAAAAGCTGCAAAGGCAAGCCGCTATTGCGCACATTTCCGTTGCGGAATACATGCGGCGGCGTTTCTTCGGCGGCAGGCCCATCATCGCCAGAACGGACGACCAGACTACCCGGGAACTGCGGCGGCTTGGGGGATTGCTCAAGCACAATTTTGCTTTGGCCAGCGAGGCCCGTCAGTCAGAAGTATGGAACGAGATGAACCAGACATTGAAAATGATTCAGGAAGCCATCGACAGGCTTGGGCAGGGAAATGATACTCAAAAAGTTTAAGCACACCAGCCTGACCAGGACGAAACGCTCCATGATTGGCGGTATCGTTGATTATGTGCTTTCCGAAAAAGATGAAGATGGAAGGAACAAATGCGTCTGGTCAACAGCACTGAATTTCATCGCGGCAACAAGAAAAGGACAACGAGCCGAGATGATCTCGCTCGCTGAAGAATCCATCAGAAGCAGGATGCCCGTTTCCCATTGGATGATGAGCTGGAACGAGAACGAGATACCGACAGAGCAACAAATAACGGAAGCTGTCCAGATATTTCTCAAAGGCATGGGGTTGGAGGAACACCAGACGCTTGTGGCCGTTCACGCCAATACGCAAAATGTCCATGCCCATATCCTCGTCAATCGCGTCCATCCCGACACGTTGAAAGTAATCCAGCCGCATAACGGCTTTGATATTGAAGCCGCTCACAGAATTGTCGCGGCCATAGAGAAAGTCCAGGGCTGGAAGCCGCAGAAAAATGCCCGCTATCGCGTTGATGAAAACAACATGATTGTCCGCAACGAGCCGAGGAAAAGGCAGCCGCCGACCAGCAAGGCGCAGGACTTTGAAAACTACACCGGCGCAAAATCCGCCCAGCGTATTGCCCAGAAACGCGCCCACGACATTATGGAAAATGCCAACTCATGGAGTGAGCTGCACAATAGCCTGAAAGAGGCAGGATTGCAGTTTGAGAAAAAAGGCTCCGGCGCGATTGTCTTTGTCGGCGATATTGCCGTGAAGGCTTCCTCCATAGGCCGTCAGTTCAGCATGGGGAAACTTTGCAAGCGGCTTGGAGAATACCAGCCCGGCGACTATTCGGCAGCCATGCCGAAGATTGCGCCGGAACCGCTCAGCAAAATCGCCGAAAAACAATGGCATGAATATATGAGCCTTCGCAAAGTGGCTCAGGAAGAACAGAAACGGCAAAACGCGGCACTGCGGAGAAAGAATGAACTTGTCATAGCGGAGTTCAAGGCACAGCAAAAGGCGCACAGGGCAAGAGCCTTTTCCAGCCTTGCCCAATATGGCCCCGAATTTGTGAGAATGGCAAAGTATCTCCTGCCAATCCAGCAAAGTCGGGAACTGGCGGCTACAAGAAAGGAATTGCCCAAAATGCCGAAGCAAACCTGTGGGCGATTCAAGGACTGGCTGTGCCAGCGCAGTCCCTGGCTTGCCGATATTTGGCGGCTGCGCCGCATCCTGAAGCCAGGCATGACATACGGCCATTTTGAGGAAGGGCATTTTCTCAAAGTCGGCAAAATGCAAAATCCGCTCATTCCCTACCGCGAAATGGTCAAGCGCCGTTATGCTGGGTTGACCCTGTCACGACTGGAAGCGGCAACGGCGCTCCATTTGCGTTGCGCCGGGTATTCTCGCAAGGAGGTGGAAGAAGAAATACAGAGACACAGCCCGCCCCCTGCCAATTCCGCAGACCCTGCGCCAAAACTTGAGTACATCCAGCGTATTCTCGACTACGCGTTTGGAGAGCAAGGTGACATTTGGGTGATCGGGCAAAGGCTCGGCAAGCCCGAAGTTGAAAAGTTCAACAAGGAAGCGGAGATTATTGGTTATTACATGAAGCATCCGCCGAATGAGCCGCTCCAGACGGGCATAGCACGTCCCCGTCACAAACTGCGCTGAATGCCAGTTATTACTGATCATCTATTTTATATTTAAACACATCCTGCTTGCGCAAAACAGGCCT
>CAJTSU010000196.1 GCA_910579055.1 uncultured Mailhella sp.
CCCGGCAAAGCTTGCCGCATTCCCGTGAAACTCCGCTGTTTTTCATGAGTTTTCAACTTTGGCATACTCCTTGAATAGCCCGCGTCAGAAGGAGTCCGCCATGCAAATAATGCCGGAAAACGCTCTCGTGCGCACGGCCGCGGGGTCAGCGTCCGCAGCCAACCTCTATGCCGAACTGGCGGGAGATCAGTTCGGGCTGGAAATCTCCAATCTTCTCCAGCGCGGTCTGCGGGAAGACGCGCAAAACGATTCCGCGTCTCTTTCCGAAACGCGGGAAGACGATGAAGACGAAGAGGAACGCACAGTCGCTTCTCCCTACAACCCGGTGCCGGAACTCGTTTCGCCCTTTGCGCCGCAGGAAGCGCGCCTTACCCCGGCAGAAGTGGACAGCATCGTCGAAGCGATGCGCAAGGACGGCGTTCCCGCCAACGTGCTGAACGCGGTGAAGGATGCGGGCAAGACTGCGGGCGGGGCCACGCTGGACATGCTCATGAACGCGGCGCGCAAGGCCCTGAGCGGAGAAAGGACAGAACTGTCCAGGGCCGAGGGGGCGCAGCTTTCTTCCCTGTCCGGCAAGCTGGCGGGCGCGCAGAGCCGTGAACTGGCGCAACTGCTCTCTTCCGCGGCGGAATCCGGGTCGGCTTCCGATGCGGAAAATGCCCTGGCCGCGGTATTAACCAGCCTGAACACCGCAAGTTCCGTAACCTTGAACAAAGAAGAAATGAGCGCGCTGCTCAAGGCTCTTGGCATCTCCAGGGATGCGAGCGCGGGCATTCTTTCCGCGTTCGACGAGCGGCGCGGCCTGACCATGAAGGGCAGCGACTTTGCGGAACTGCTCAAACCCGCCAGGGCGGAACTTTCTTCCCGCTCGGCCCAGTTGGACAAGGCTCTTGCCAGCCTTCAGCGGCAGGCCGCGCCTGTCATGAAGGAAGCCCGTCGCCGCGAGGAACTGGAACGCATGGCCGGAATGCGCGAAGATCAGGCCGTGTTCCGTTCTCGTATTCTGATCACGGATACCGCCACCCAGGCCGCGCCCGGACGCGAAGATCAGATCGCGCAGGACAAGCAGACCCGCACCGCGGCCGCCCGCGAGACAATGCAGACCCGGGCCGATATCGAAGCGCATCTTGAAGCCAGGCAGGAAACGCGGCAGCAGCAGGAACAGGCCGCTTCCCACAAGAATGACATGGCCTGGGGCCGGCAGCGCGACAACGAACGGCTGGGCCGCGATGCGAACGGCCAGGAACGCGGGCGGAATATTTCCGCCGCCGGTGCTGAAACCAAAAGCGCGGCCCCGCGCGCCACAGCCTCTGCCGCAACGCCCCTTGTTTCCGGCGGACTGTTCGCCGCGGCTCCGCAGGGCGCGGACTACGCCGCACAGGCGGGCAAGGCCCGCAACCTGCCGGCAGCCCTGCCTTCCCAGGCAATGGAGCAGATTGAACAGGCCATTCTCAGCGCTTCCCGGAACGGGATGCAGCGCCTTGAGGTGAGGCTCAATCCCGTGGAACTCGGGGCCATGACCGTGGCTCTTGCCACCAACCGCCAGGGCGAAGTCAGCGCCGTGATCCGGCCTGAAAAAGAAGAAACTGCCGCGCTTATCAACCAGCAGGTGGATCAGATCCGCGCGGAACTGGAAAACCAGGGCTTCAAGGTGGACAAGGTGGAGGTTCAGACCCAGCTTGCCGATCAGGGCGGGCAAAACTGGCAGGGCGCGCAGCAGCATAACGCCTCCCGCGATCTTGCGGAAAGAGCGAGTGTTCTTGAGCAGTTGCGTAATCTCAGCCGGCTTGGGGCCGAATCGGAAAGCGCTTTGGCACGCGGTATGCAGAAGAGAGGTGAGAACGGACGCGAAGCGGCAAATGTTTCCGTCCGGGGCCTGCATCTCGTGGCCTGACGCATTCTGAAACCTTACCGAGGACACCATGGCAAGCACTACCGGCGCTCTTGATTCCGCTTACAGCAATGCTCTGGGCACTGCCGTTTCCAACGCCACCGGCGGTTCGGATCTGGGCAAGGAAGAATTTCTTCAGCTTCTTGTTACCCAGTTCCAGTATCAGGATCCGCTGAACCCCATGGAAGACAAGGAGTTCATCGCCCAGCTCGCCCAGTTCTCCAGCCTTGAGCAGAATATGAAGCTGAACGAGAACATGGAAAACCTGCTGAGCCTGCAACAGCAGCAGACGGTCATCGGCGCGTCCAACTATATAGGCAAGACGGTTTCCGCGCGCGGGTACGGCGTTTCATGGGAGCCCAATTCCACAAACACCGGCGGCAGGTCCTCCACTGTGGACTGGGCCACCGGCGAGGACGCGGCCTCCGTCACGGTGAATATCCTCGATTCCTCCGGCTCTCTGGTCAACACCTATGACCTTGGAGCCTCTACCGCCGGTTCCATCAACACCTTCAAGTGGGACGGCAAGAACTCCATGGGCGGTTATGTGACCAAGGGCGTGTACACGGTGAGCTTTGTGGCCAAGACGGAGGCGGGCAAAAGCACCTTTGTGGATACGCAGGTTTCCGGCGTGGTCACGGGCGTGTCCAACTACAACGGAGTCCAGTATGTGCGCATGGCCGACGGCCGCACCGCCACGCTGGAAAACATCCGTGAAGTTGTTTCGGCGGACGCGGCGTCGGAAGACCTTGCCGGCCCCGATGTTATCACCCTGAAGGACGGCAAGGCATCCATGGTCAGGTATTACGTGCCGCAGGAAATTCGCGGGTGCAGCGTGACCATCACCGACGCCAGGGGCGAGAAGGTTTTCTCCGACTCGGATCTGGGTGTCCATCAGAAGGGTATTCACGAATACGAATGGAGCGGCAAGGATTCCGACGGCAACGAAGTGCCTGACGGCAAATACCAGGCGCAGTTCTTCGGGCTGGATGCCGACAACAATATGGTCGCCATCGAATGCGTGCCCGAAGACGTAAGCTAGCGCACGCGGTTTTGAAATCGCTCCAGGTCTGAACAACAATTTTCGGGCGGGGATATTTTCCCGCCGCTCTCTCCGGTCACATCCGGGAGGAACGGCAGTCTGAGGGGACGGCCGCAAGACAAACGCAAGGATAAAAGGAGAAACATCATGAGTCTCAGCGCCAGCATGTGGACAAGCGTATCCGGCCTTCTCGCCCATGGGGAAAAGATGAACGTGGTAGGCAACAACCTTGCCAACGTGAGTACCGTGGGCTTCCGCGGCCAGCGCATGGATTTCGCGGACTTCGTGTACGCCAACACATACACTTCCGCCGGAAACGGGCAGATCGGGCGCGGCGTCAAGGTGGGGGCGATCATGGGCAACTTCGCCCAGTCTTCCTTTGAAACCACGACCGAAGCCACAGACCTTGCCATTTCCGGTTCCGGTTTCTTCAAAGTCAACAAAATCGGCAAGGATCAGGGCTTCTATACCCGCGCGGGCAACTTCCGCTTCGACAACGAAGGCTATCTGGTGGATCCCAACGGCTTTGCCCTGCAGGGCTGGATGGTGAAAAACCAGGGCGGCATCACCCGCGCCTCCGGCGGTCTGAACCCTGATTCCGTGAGCAGCAATGACACTTCGGACATCATCGGTTCCGGCACGCCCACTGACATCAAGCTGGACACCTGGACGGTTCCGCCCCAGCAGACCACCAAAATGACCTTCAAGGTAAACCTGCCCAAGTCCGCCTCGGATCACGCCCGCTCCAACACCAACCCCTTCGCCTCGCTCACCGAGGTCTGGAACGGCAAGCAGCCGCAGAGCAGCGAAAATACGCCGTATATCGCGGAAAGCTCCTATGCTTCCAGCACCACCCTCACCGTGTACGACGAGGCGGGCAGCAAGCACACCATCTCCGTTTATTACGACAAGGTGGACAAGGACGACGTGGAGGGCCTGGGCAACAACACCATGTGGGAATATATCGTCACCATGGACCCCGCCGAGGATCAGCGCCAGTTCTGGGACGAGGCCGCGGGCGAACTGCGCAACGTCAACGAAACGGAAAAGGGCGGTCTGCTGGCCACCGGCACCATCACCTTTGACGCCGCCGGACGCATGACCAACCAGAGCTGCTACACCTGGGGCGGTTCACAAAGCCCGGACACCCATCCCTCCAGCTTCCACGAAATGCCCGATCCCACCAATCCGTTTAATACCTTGCAGGTTGTCAGTCTGGACCCGACGGACTTGAACAACTGGTACCCGGCGGAAATTTCCAGCAACGGCTACCCCATTCTGGTGGCCAACTTCTCCGGTGTGCTTGACGCGCAGACCTCCGGATCCACCAGGGGCGAACGCTACGGCATTGAACTGAACTTCGGCGTCAAGGTCGGCAACTTCGACATGCCGTGGGAAAACACCAGCTCTCTCGGCTCTCTGGCCGTCACGCCCTATGCCAAGAACGGCGAGGGCAGAGCGCCGGAATATTATGAAATCAATCCCGACTACGACCCCAAGGCCAGCTGGGATCACCCCAACCATTATCAATGGAAATTCGCCGGCGTAACCTATCCCTACCCGGATACGCCCAACGCAGCCCAGGAAAGCGCCCTCATCAACGCCATTAACGCCATGTATGACGGCATTACCATCTCGAAAGGCGATTTGGGAACCTATGACGTTCCCACCACAACGACAGTCACGGAGTACAATAACAGCGCCCAAAATGGCAACGACCGCGTCACTGTCACGGCAAAAACTGTGGGAAATGCACCTGGCGTGACTACCTATACGATTATGTCGGGGTCAACCACGATCACCACGACTCAGGCGCCTACTGTAAATAATGCGGGAGATATGGAGTATATAGATGCCACAGGTGCGACAAAAACATTGGGACTGAAAGATCTTGACCAGAATGGTACGGTGATCTCCGGTCCAGATAAAGTTGACATCGCCACGCCTCTGCCGCCGCAAAACGTGCGCTACAACTTATCAACCCGCACCTTTACCTATGCCGACGGGACAGCCATTCCGCAGGACGTACTGACAAAATTGAACGCCCTGGGCGGACCTACGGCTGACTGGAAAACCGCAACGGGTACTAATAACAAGAGCATATACACACTTATCGGTGAAAAGCTTGCCTCCGCAACGCCGGTACACACGGAAGGCCTGGTCGCCGCCACACCGGCCAACGCCAACCATGTGGCCGAGTTCAGCAAGCCCATTGTGCTGGAAGCTTCCGCCTGCACCAGCTACAGCTCTTCCTTCACCGCCAACCAGGCGCAGGACGGCTACGGCTACGGCGACCTCACCAGCTACAACGTGGACGACAGCGGCATTCTGTACGGCGTGTACTCCAACGGCGTGACCCTGCCTCTGGCCCAGGTCTGCCTGTATGACTTCACCTGCCAGCAGGGCCTGCGCCGCGAGGGAAACAACCTGTTCAGCCAGACCCGCGCCTCGGGCGAGGCGAAATCCGGCCCGGCGGGCGTGGCCGGCCTCGGCACCATCAACAGCTATGCGCTGGAACAGTCCAACGTGGACATGTCCACGGAATTCGTGCAGATGATCACCACACAGCGCGGCTTCCAGTCCAACAGCAAGGCCATCACCACTACCGACACCATGCTGGAGACGGTTATCAGCATGAAGAGGTAGCAGC
>CAJTSU010000197.1 GCA_910579055.1 uncultured Mailhella sp.
AGCCATGTTCGTCGCCTAACGACTGCCGCTCGCCCGTGTGGAGCACGGGCTACCTTTGCGGCAACGCATGTTGCCGCCCATGCCGGCGCACGGCACGGGCAGGCGCTCACTCTCCTTCGTCCTTCACTTCCCGCTTTTCTTCCTCTTCCAGAGCGGGCGCGCGCTGAAGAATTTCTTCCAGCTGAATATCGCCGCACAGCACGCCGACAATTTCATCCTTCTCGTCCGTCACCGCCATGGATACGGAAAGGATCAGCTTGCCCGTGTACTGCGACTGGTACACGTCAGTAATATGCAGCTCCCCGTCGGCCATGGGCATCTTGAACCACTCGCGGCCGGAGTAGTCATACCCCGGCTGAGGCAGGTTGCCGTACTTTTCCGTATAGGCCGGATCAGTGATGACGGACTGAAGCAGACGGCCTGCGGCATCCGTCAGGGTGAGGAACTGAATAAAGGGATAATGAGCCACGAAATCACGCATGAGCGCGGGAGTCCGCGTATCATCGGGGCGTACGGTACAATTCGCGGCCAGGCGTTCGATGACGTGCGCGGCCAACTGTCCGGCCAGACGCTTGATACGTTGAAGTTCGGATACAAAAAGTTCCGGCATGCAGCGTCTGACCAGCGCTTCCATTTCCTTGTTGGAGAAGGATGTATTGCGTCCTTCCTCATAGGCTTTCATAATCTCGTTGTAAATCAGCCCCACGGAAGGATGCTTCTTGGTCACTTCACGCCCCGGTGAAAGCTTGAGATTGTGATTGATCCAGTAGGCCACCCCCGCCCGGCCGGACTTGTCCGTAATGATGATCGGCACAGGACGGCCGAGAATCTTGGCTGTATCAAAGATATTGTAGATTTCCTCGTTCTTGGCCAGGCCGTCCACATGCACCCCGGCGCTGGTGGCGTTGAAATCACGCCCCACCAGAGGATAGTTGGGCGGAATGACATATTCCAGTTCCTTTTCGAAGAACTCCCCGATTTCCGCAATAACGGTGGTGTCCGCCGCCTCGTCCTGTCCGGAGAGAGAAATATATTCCATGACCAGCGCTTCCACCGGCGTATTGCCCGTGCGCTCGCCAAAGCCGAGCAGCGCGCCGTTCACCGCGCCGCAGCCATAGAGCCAGGCGGTCACGCCGTTCACCAGCCCCTTGTGGAAATCGTTGTGTCCATGCCACTCCAGCCACTGGCCCGGCACGCCCGCCTCATCGGTAAAGGCCCGCACGATGCGCTGCACCGAACGCGGCAGCGCCGCCCCCTGATAGGGAACCCCGAACCCCATGGTATCGCACAGCCGGATTTTCACCGGCATGGAAGCCTGGCTTGCCAGCTCCATCAGTTTCGCCGCAAAAGGCAGGCAGAAGCCATAGATATCGGCCCGGGTGATATCCTCAAAATGACAGCGCGGCACAATGCCCCATTCCAGAGCCTGATCCACGATTTCCAGATAATCGCGCAGCGCCTGTTCGCGGTTCTTTCCGAGCTTGAGGTAGATATGATAGTCGGACACGCTGGTCAGCATGCCCACTTCATCAAACTCCATGTCCCGCGCGATTTTGAGATCATCAATATTGGCCCGGATCCAGCCGGTCACGCGCGGAAAACGATAGCCCCGCGCGCGGCATATCTCGACGGCCCGCCTGTCCTTGGCCGAATACATGAAAAATTCCGAAGCCTGAATAAGCCCGCTCTTGCCTCCGAGTTTATGCAGCAGATCAAAAATGCGGGCAATCTGCCGCACCGTGTAGGGAGGCCGGGCCTGCTGTCCGTCCCGAAATGTGGTGTCGGTGATGAAGCACGGATCCGCCGGACGGGGCATGACAATATTATCGTCAAACTCAATCCGGCCAACTTTCGTATAGGGAAACATGCCCCGGAACAGCTGGGGCAGTTCCGGGTTTTCAAGATGCAGGGTACGCAGGGGGTCTTTCTTGTAAAGCAGACTCATGGGGGATCCTCGCAAGGCGCAGCGTCGCTCCGCGCACATTCTCAGGCTGGACTCCCGCCTCCGCTTCCAGTTTCGCGGGCGGAACAAAGCTCCTCACAAAAAAGGAGGAAAAGGCGGTGCAAGTATGAGGTATAGCGTGTTTCACGCTGAAACGGAAGAGCGGGATATCTTCCCTTCCCGCACCGTCAATAATCGGAAAAAAGCTCCCTCCAGGCAAAAAAAAACGTGCAAATAGGGGCGTGCTCCCTTAAAATTGCAGCTCAAAACGAGTTTCTGTTCTTTGGGAACCGCCGGCATATTCCGAAAATAAATCAGCTCCATGTTCAAAGAGGCATATATCCACGGCCGGCTCGCTCGCGCCTGCGGCGGTCAAGGATATGTTCAACACTATTCTGGAACAGAATGAGAGGCATTTGCCTCCTGGGGCTGCTGACTTTGTCAGCAGCCCCAGGAAACGCTTTGCTCGCACATTCCTTTATTTGTGAAAAAAATATTTTTATTCCTTCCTTTCTTCCCCAATCATGCCGCCGTGTTGTGCTCGCAAAAAAAGTCTGTTATGGATGGGAGCGTTCATATACGGCAACAGACCTTGCGCCTGTTCACGCGCTGTCTGCTTGCGTATTCCGGTCTGTTTATCAGGGGGCCGTTCCCCAGCGGCCGCGCCCATTTGCCGGGTTCGGCCCCGGAACGGCAGACCTCATTAACCCATGTGGAGGTAAGGCAATGGCAAAACATGAAACCCCCTTGTTGGACCAGCTCGAAACCGGGCCCTGGCCCAGCTTTGTGTCCGACATCAAGCAGGCTGCTGCTGATCGTGCGGCGAATCCGAAAGGGCTCGACTACCAGATTCCCGCCGACGCCCCCGAAGACCTGCTGGGCGTGCTTGAACTTTCTTACAAAGAAGGTGAAACCCACTGGAAACACGGCGGGATCGTGGGCGTATTCGGTTACGGCGGCGGCGTCATCGGCCGTTACTGCGACCAGCCCGAAAAGTTCCCCGGCGTGGCCCACTTCCACACGGTGCGCGTGAACCAGCCTTCCGGCAAATACTACAGCACCGAATATCTGCGCCATCTGTGCGACATATGGGATCTGCGCGGTTCCGGCCTGACCAACCTGCACGGCTCCACCGGCGACATCGTGCTTCTGGGCACTCAGACTCCGCAGCTGGAAGAAATTTTCTGGCAGATCACGCATGAAATGGAAACCGACCTCGGCGGTTCCGGCTCCAACCTGCGTACCCCGGCGGCCTGCCTCGGCCAGTCCCGTTGCGAATACGCCTGCTACAACACCCAGCTCGCGTGCTATCAGCTCACGCAGGATTATCAGGACGAACTGCACCGCCCCGCCTTCCCCTACAAGTTCAAGTTCAAGTTTGACGGCTGCCCGAACGGCTGCGTGGCCTCCATTGCCCGTTCCGACTTCTCCGTCATCGGCACATGGAAGGACGACATCAAAATCGATCAGGAAGCCGTGAAGGGCTATGTCGGCGGTGAATTCAAACCCAATGCGGGCGCCCACTCCGGCCGCGACTGGGGCAAGTTCGACATCCAGAAGGAAGTTGTGGATCTCTGCCCCGGCCACTGCATGAGCTGGGACGGCTCCAAACTCTCCATCGACAACAAGGAGTGCGTGCGCTGCATGCACTGCATCAACACCATGCCCCGCGCCCTGCACATCGGCGACGAACGCGGCGCGACCGTGCTCATCGGCGCCAAGGCCCCCATTCTCGACGGCGCGCAGCTGGCTTCCATGCTGGTGCCCTTTGTTCCCGTTGAAGAACCCTTTGATGAACTCAAGTCCATCATCGAAAAGATCTGGGACTGGTGGATGGAAGAAGGAAAGAACCGCGAGCGCGTGGGTGAAACCATCCGTCGCCTCTCCTTCCAGAAGCTGCTGGAAGTCACTGAAATTCCGGCCCTGCCCCAGCATGTCGAAGAGCCCCGCACCAACCCCTATATCCTGTTCAAGGAAGAGGAAGTGCCCGGCGGCTGGACCCGCGACATCAAGGCTTACCGCGCAAGACACGCACGCTAATTTCAAGGAGAGCAAGAAATGGCTTTCATTTCCACCGGATACAATCCCCAGAAACCCATGGAAGGTCGTATTTCCGATATCGGACCCCGCAAGTACGACACCTTCTTCCCCCCGGTCATTGCCAAAAACTTCGGCAAATGGCTGTATCATGAAATCCTTGAGCCCGGCGTGCTGATGCACGTGGCCGAAAGCGGCGACAAAGTGTACACCGTGCGCTGCGGCGCGGCCCGTCTCATGTCCACCGTGCATATCCGTGAAATCTGCGAAATCGCCGACAAGTACTGTGAAGGCCACGTGCGTTTCACGACCCGCAACAACGTGGAATTCATGGTCACGGACGAAGCCACCCTCAAGGCTCTGAAGGAAGACCTGGCCTCCCGCAAGTTCGCCGCCGGTTCCTACAAGTTCCCCATCGGCGGTACCGGCGCCGGCATTTCCAACATCGTGCATACCCAGGGCTGGGTGCACTGCCATACCCCCGCCACCGACGCCTCCGGCCCGGTCAAGGCCGTCATGGACACGGTGTTTGAAGAATTCCAGCAGATGCGCATGCCCGCTCCGGTGCGCATCTCCCTGGCCTGCTGCCTGAACATGTGCGGTGCCGTGCATGCTTCCGATATCGGCATCGTGGGCATTCACCGCAAGCCTCCGATGATCGACCACGAGTGGGTTGACCAGCTCTGCGAAATTCCCCTGGCCGTCGCCGCCTGCCCTGTGGCCGCCGTGCGTCCCACCAAGGAGGAATACGAAGGCAAGAAGATCAATACCGTGGCGATCAAGAGCGAACGCTGCATGTACTGCGGCAACTGCTACACCATGTGCCCGGCTCTGCCCATCTCTGACGGTCAGGGCGGCGACGGCGTGGTGATCATGGTGGGCGGCAAGGTGTCCAACCGCATCAGCATGCCCAAGCTGGCGAAGGTCGTTGTGGCGTACATTCCCAACGAAGCCCCCCGCTGGCCCACACTCACCAGCACCATCAAGCATATCATTGACGTTTACGCCAAGAACGCGAACAAGTATGAACGTCTCGGCGAATGGGCCGAACGCATCGGTTGGGAAAAGTTCTTTGAACTGACTGACCTTGAGTTCACCCACCACATCATCGATGACTTCCGTGACCCCGCCTACTACACCTGGCGCCAGTCCACGCAGTTCAAGTTCTCCGAAGCGGCCAAGGTTGCCTACCAGGGTGCCGAGGCTCATGAAGCTGCGGCCAGCAGCGGCGTGACCGAAGAAGACAAGGCCAAGGTGGTGGACTTCCTGAGCTCCAAGTCCGGCTCCAAGACCAAGTTCTACTTCAACAACTTCCTAGAACTCTTCCCCGGCGACAGTCCCCGCAAGGTCAAGGCAGTGCTCACCGCCCTGGTTGCGGACGACAAGATGGTGTACTGGTCTTCCGGTTCCACCACCATGTACGGCCTCAAGGGCGCGGGCAAGCAGTCCGCCACTGAAGAAGGCGAATAATGCCGAAGCCGGTGTTCCGGCATGACGCATATCATGAAGGCGCAGTCCGCAGGACTGCGCCTTCATACTGATGACAAACCCCGCTTCGCGGCGTTTGCGCCGTCCAAGCCGCAAAGCGGCT
>CAJTSU010000198.1 GCA_910579055.1 uncultured Mailhella sp.
GCGGCTACTCCGGCGTCGCGACGGAGCCTCACTTCGCTCGACTCCGGGAGCATTTCAATAACAAAATGCTCTAACGCCCGTGGTCAATCCTGATGAAAAGGCCGCCCCAAGGGAGCGGCCTGTCATGTGAAAGGTTTGAAGGTTCGGCTACAGCACGCGGCAGCCGTCTTCCTCCACAACCACCATGTATTCCCAGCGCGCGCCGCCCCAGCCGGGGTAATACAGGCCCGGTTCAACGGTGACGATCATGCCCGGTTTAAGCGGCTTTTCACTGCGCGGGGAAAGCCGGGGTTCCTCATGTGTTTCCAGCCCGACGCCGTGCCCGAGGGAATGGGTGAACGCCTTTTCCTTGCCGGATGCGGCGAAGCTGTCCACTGCCGTCTGCCAGGCTTCTTTGCCGGTCATGCCGGGACGGATGGCGGCAATGGCCTTGCGCTGCGCCTCGCGCACCGCGTTGAGCATGTCCAGAAAACGCTTCTCCGGCCTGTCGCCCACCCAGAAGGTGCGGGTCTGGTCGGAACAATAATGGTTGAGGCGTGCGCCCACATCCACCAGAATAAGACAATTTGGGGTAATTTCCGTGGGGCCGTGGGGTTCTTCAAAGGGGTTGTAGTGCGGCAGGGCGGCATGGGCGTCCTTGGCCACAATGGGAGAAAAACTGTTTTCGGTTGCGCCGTGCTCGCGGAAGAATTTTTCAATGCTCCAGGCAATTTTCGCTTCGGTATTGCCCGCCGTGAGGATGGAAGGCAGCCATTCCATGAGCTGGTGGTTGAGTTTCGCGCTCTCCTCCATGAGGCGGACTTCCGCCTCATCCTTGATCACGCGCAGCTCTTCCACCAGACCGTCCGCCGCCTCCAGCGCCAGCCCCGGTTCCAGACGCGTGACAAAGTCGTGGGAGACAATGGCCGCTTCAAAGCCAATGCGGCCCGAAACCCTGTCTTTGAGCAGAGAGCGTATTTCTTCCGCTGACGGCCCCTTGTAGATGAACACGCGTTCCCGATCCCAGTGTTCGGCGGCGGCTTCCTCGTAGCGGGAGTCTGTACACAGCCAGTCCTTGCCGTTTTGCAGAATAATCAGGCATCCCGAACTTTCGTTGCACTGGCTGTCGTGCAGCTCGAAGCCGGAAAGATAGAAACGGTTGGCCGGGTGGGAGACGATGAGGGCATCCAGCCCCTCCCGACGCATGATTTCGCGCAGATGTTCGCGGCGCGCGGCGTAGCGGGCCTGTTCCATGGGAAACTCCGGAATGATCCTTTTACAGGGAATAAATCAGCGGTTCCTTGCCGAAGGCGTGCCGCGCGGGACATGCCGAACCGGAGGGGCGCGGCGGCGCCGGCACGGAACACAGATTAGGGATATCTTCAGCGGCAGGCAAGCCTGTTCCCCTATACGTTTTCCATCCTGCGACGTCCGGAGAGGGAAGCCATGATCAAAAGTATAGGCACCTCCATGCGTCGAGAAATTCCCCGGCTGATCTGCCCGCATCAATGTGCCGGAGCAGGGCGGGGCCGAATACGGCGGCGTCGGGCCGCAAATCTTCGGGCATGGCTTGCGGCTGTTCCGGGTTGCCCGGGCCGAAGTCCAGAGCCAGAGGCAGGGAAAAGGCGGCGCGGGCGCGGCGCAAGGTATGCGGCACCTGCGGGGAGATGCCTTCGTGTGCACCGGCCGCGCCCATGACGGAGACGACATGCACAAAGCCTTCCGTCACGGCGGCGTATTCGCGCATGCGTTCTTCCGTGGTGTTCTGTCCGACCAGGGGAATCAGCGCAATGCCCCATGCGCCGAGTGTTCCGCGCAGTTCGCCGCTTTCCTCCAGCGGAACGTCGGGGATAACGCACCCGGTCACGCCAGCGTCGGCGGCGTCCTTCGCGAAGTTCTCCGGCCCGTATTGCAGGATGGAATTCATGTAGCCCCTCAGGGCCAGACCTGCCTGGAGCTTTTCCGCGCGGGCGCGCAGTTCTTTCAGGATGCCGCGCGGGGTAACGCCGGAGGCCAGCGCCCGGCGGCACGCTTCTTCCGCAGCGGGGCCGTCGGCCACGGGATCGGAAAAGGGAATGCCTATTTCAATGATGTCCGCGCCGTGGGCGTCCAGATCTTCCACGGCTGCCCTGAAGCGCCCCGGCGAAGGAAAGCCGGCGGGGATGAAGGGAACAAGGGCCATGCGCCCTTCGGCGCGGGCATTCCGGATTTTCTGTTCAAGAATATGCATGTTCGACTCCTTGCGGCCTAGCGCGGCAGGTATGTTTCAATGATGTCCAGATCCTTGTCTCCGCGGCCGGAGAGATTGACCACCACGTTGGCGTCTTCGGGCAGTTCGGCCCGCAGTTTTTCCGCGTGTTCCAGCACCCAGGCCAGGGCGTGGGATGACTCCAGCGCGGGCAGAATGCCTTCGGCGCGGCACAGCGTGGTGAAGGCGCGCAGGGCCTCCGCGTCGGTGGCGAGGCCGTAGAAGGCGCGGCCCGTGGCCTGTAGCCATGCGTGTTCCGGGCCTACGCCGGGATAATCCAGCCCGGCGGAGATGGAATGGGAGGGCTGGATCTGGCCGTCTTCCGTCTGAAGAAGCATGGTATGCTGGCCGTGCAGCACGCCCGGAGAGCCGAGATTGAGCGGCGCGGAGTTGTAGCAGCCGGGTTCTCCCGTGCCCGCTCCTTCCACGCCGGTGATGCGCACCTGGGCATCATTCAGGAAGGGATAAAACATGCCGATGGCGTTGGAGCCGCCGCCTACCGCCGCTACGACCATGTCCGGCAGGCGTCCGGTGAGTTCCAACATGCGGGCGC
Organism: uncultured Mailhella sp.; assembly: GCA_910579055.1. GTDB lineage: Bacteria > Desulfobacterota > Desulfovibrionia > Desulfovibrionales > Desulfovibrionaceae > Mailhella. The sequence continues at coordinate 2,781 of CAJTSU010000198.1, forward strand.
GTGTTTCCCGCCCGATGACGGATTGAAAATCGCGTACCAGCGTGGGGAAGGGGTGCGGCCCGGCGGCAGTGCCGAAACAGTAGTGCGTATCTTCCTGCGCGGTGATCCAGAAGCGCAGGGCCTCGTTAATGGCGTCCTTGAGCGTGCGCGATCCGCTTTCCACCGGCCGCAGCTCCGCGCCCAGCAGCTTCATGCGGCGGACGTTGGGAGCCTGCCGCTCCACATCTTCCGCGCCCATGTAGATGATGCAGCCCATGCCCAGACGCGCGGCGGCCGCCGCCGTGGCCACGCCGTGCTGACCTGCCCCGGTTTCGGCAACCAGACTCCTTTTGCCCATGCGTTTTGCCAGCAGGGCCTGCCCCAGCGTGTTGTTGACCTTGTGCGCGCCGGTGTGGAGCAGGTCTTCCCGCTTCAGCCACAATTTGAAACCCAGATCGCGCGAGAGCGTGGGGCAAAGGGTGAGAGGCGTTTCCCGCCCCGCGAAGTTGCGGAGCAGATCGTCCAGTTCTTCCTGAAAGGAAGGCGTGGGCATGATATGTTCGATGGCCGCTTCCAGCTCCCGGAGCGGCGGCATGAGCAGTTCCGGAACGAACTGCCCGCCGAAATCGCCGAAGTATCCTTTTTTCATACTAACCTCCTAAAAAAAGCCGCCATCCTCCGGGGAGGATGGCGGCTGTGATACGCTGGATATCGGATCAACGGCACGTTCACGCGCCGTTATCGTCAGAAGACGACGGGGCGCACTCCTCCCTTCACGTCGGAGACGCGCCACCACCGGCACACGGCGCGGAACGTGGAACAGGAAGAGGAACGGAACATGAAGAAATCCTTATGGTTGAACATTAGAGCATTCCAAGAGTGAAATACTCCAAGGAGTCGAGCAAGGCGAGACTCCTTCCCAGAGCAGCCGCAATTTACTTGCGGCGTATAGCTCTGGCGCAGGCGTGAAACCTGTGGGTCAGAACATGGGGTCTGGCTGGCAGATATTTTCAATCAAAAAACGCTCTAGCGATGAACCAGAATAAACCTGTGCCGGAGAAAATGTCAAGCGGCACTTGTACTCCGAAACATGAACCATTTAGGCGTGCCGGCCGTCAGGCGCAAGCGCCACCAGCGCATCCGGCATCCGTTTCTTCCGCCCCCCAGGCGAAAACCGTGCCGTTGGGCGCGCCGGGGAAAACGTGCGTGCCGTAGACCAGAGCGCGCCTTTCCACCCGCATGGCGGGCCAGGGGCCGAATTCCGCATGGAGCGCGCGCAGCAGGGCCATGGCTGTGGGCGTTATGGTTTCTCCCTGTCCGGGAAAGGGCCGTACCGGCACGCCTTCCAGCAGCTCCAGCACGGCGGGGGCGGGCACGGGAATAACGCCGTGCGCACAGCGGACATTCCCGTCCGCCACGGGCAGAGGGCTGACCACAAGGCGCGAGGGATTCAGCCGGACAAAGAGTTCACAGCTCACGCAGATGTCAAGAATACTGTCCAGCGCCCCCACTTCATGAAAATGTACCTCTTCAGGCCGTTTTTCATGCACGGCGGCCTCGGCGCGCGCCAACAGCGCGAAGGTTTCCGTAGAGAGGCGTTTTGCCGGGTCGCTCATGCCGCTTTGCGCGATCAGCCCGGTGATGTCGGCCAGGGTGCGGTGCGCGTGCTGGCGCGGGAGCGACACCTCCGCATGCCAGCCGGCGATGTGGTTCACCTGCCGCCGCACCAGGCGCAGACTCCCGGCCAGCTCAGGCATGACGGAAGCCAGCAGGCTTTCCGTTTCTTCCGCACTGATTTCCGTCATGCACAGCAGCCCGGCCAGAAACATGTCGCCCGACAGGCCGGAATGCGCCCGGATTGTCAGAACGCTTCCCGCTTCAGGCTTTGCGCGGCCATGGGAGTGAGTGTGCCCCGACGCCTGTTCATGCTCGTGTTTATGAGTGCGGCAGTGCTCGTGTTCATGGCGTTCGCTGGTATGTTCATGGGCGTTCATAAGGAATGGATAACCCTTGCAGCGGCGCAGGCCGCGCCGTAGCCGTTGTCGATATTCATGACCGCCACGCCGGGGGCGCAGCTGGAAAGCATGCTCGCCAGGGCGGCATTGCCGCCCCGCGCCGCTCCGTAACCCACCGAGGTGGGAACCGCGAAAATCGGTTTGGGCGTAAGCCCGCCCATGACGCTGGCCAGAGCGGCGTCCAGCCCTGCCACGACAATCAGCGCGTCAAAGCTGTTGACCTCATCCAGCCGTTCGGCCAGCCTCCACAGGCCGGCTACGCCGCAGTCTTCAAAGATTTTGTGCGCTATCCCCATATATTTCAGGGTGCGTGCGGCTTCCCAGGTGACGGAACCGTCCGCTGTTCCCGCCGAGATGACCGCGGCCCGGCCTTTTGCCCTGTCGGGCAGGACATCGCCGAACGCGGTACGCGACAAGGGATGATAATCGTACCCCGCCCGCACAGCTTCGGGCATTCGGGCGAAAACATCCGGCGCAAGCCGTGTGAACAGGATGGGGTGGCCCGATCCTCTGCCGAAACGGGAGAGCAGATCCTGTACCGCCTCAAAGGGCTTGCCTTCGCAGAATACAGCTTCGGGCAGTCCGATGCGCGCGGTGCGGGCGTGGTCGAAAAGAATGCCGTGATCCATGATGTCTCCGGATGCCGAAACGCTGTGTTGTAGAACCGTGTTGAAACTCTCCTTGACCGCCGGAGGCGCGAGCGCAGCTGCCCGAAGGGTGCCCCGG
>CAJTSU010000199.1 GCA_910579055.1 uncultured Mailhella sp.
ACAGCGGAGCAAGCTCCGGCTTCAGGCGTGAAACCTGCGCGCCAGAACATAGGATTCTAGCTGGTAGATACTTTCAATAGCAAAATGTTCTAATGAAATTCTTCTCGCGCCACACGGTACAGCACATGACGCAGTAACGGGTGATTGTCAGGCAGGGAAGGGTGATCAAAATCGTCGTTCGGGTCATGCGCCATGCCCAGTCTGGCCATAAGCCGCCTTGAAGGGGTATTGGCAACAACGGTGAAAGAGACGATTTCATCCAGTTCGAGCTGGTGAAAGCCGAAGGCAAGGCTTGCCTTTGCCGCTTCGCAAGCCAGCCCTTGCCCCCAGAATTCCGGCAGGAAGCGCCAACCGATTTCCACCGGCGGATGGTTCGAATAGGCTGAAAAAGGCGCGGCAAAACGCACCCGGAGAAGTCCGGCAAAGCCGGCGAAACGCGGCGCTCGCTCAGTTGTGTCATACACTTCGGGCAAAACTTCCACCGGCCACACCCCGAAGCCTTCTTCTTGCTGATGAGCCATGAAGCGTTCCAGCAGGGCGTCGCTGGCCCTGGCCGACAGGGGCGCGGGGAAGAAGCGCATAACCCGGCTGTTGCGGTTGAGACGGCGAAAATTTTCCCGGTCGTTCTCTGTCCAGAGGCGGAAACGGACTCTGCGGGCAGGCGGAGGAAAGAACTGTTTTCCCGGCACGGAAAACTTGTTGGCGCTTGCATCGTACATGAGGGCAACATAAGCCCGTCCTCCGCCTCCTGCAAGTGAAAGGCGGAGGGGGAAATGCTGCCGGTCATTCCCTACGTCGTTCTTCCGGCATTCTTCCGTCGAAGTCAAACAGCACTGGACTTTTCCCCCTTCGTGAAGACCAATCGGGCTTCAAGGCTGATGAGGTCATCCACCTTGTGCTTTCCGAGGCAACGGAAGAATTTTGCCGAACCGTACAGTACCCCCCAGCGGGTACGGTCGAGGTCGACACGCAGGGTCAGGGTGAACCCATCTGTACTCCGGCGGAGTATGGCGGGAATATCTATCCGTTGCGCGCGGCCTCTGATGACGGCTTCCCCCCGGAGCAAGTGATCGGGCCGTCCGGAGTTTTCCCGGTGCAGGCTGTCGGGCAGAGGGAAAAAGCGGGAAATGCGCAGTCGCGCTTCCGGATACAGCGTGCTGTGGAAAAAATCTTCCGAGGCCAGATGAGCCAGCAGAACACGCTGCCACGGACTGCCTGCAAGGTCTTCATTCGCGATACTGCCCATGTCCGCGATGATTTCCCCTGTGCCTTCCGTTCCGTTCAGTCCGTTTTGGAAATACAGGAAACCGGATTTCAGGAACAGGTGGCCGTAATGCGTGGAATGGACATTGCGCCCCGTCCAGCGGATATCTCCGTCCAGCACCTGAAGTTTATATTCCCCGCTCAGGGGCGGAAGAGACTCTTCCAGCAAAGAGGATGTATTCCCGCCCTCCAGCGGAAACCCGGCCATGTACCATGTTTTCAGGCCCCCCGGCCACATGCGCACGTTGCGGTATCCCAGGCCCAGCAGTTTCGCCGTGGCTACGGCGGCGTCCAGCGATCCTCCCGCGCCGTAGACCATGATCGGCGTTTCAGGGTCTGGAGCCAGTTTTTCCATCTGCTCGGGAAAGGTGAGATCAAATACGCAGGCCTGATGCGAACCGGGAATGTGCATCCGCGCGTGATGCTCCGGAGGAAGCACATTAAGGAGCAGGCCGTTGGGATATTCGAAGAGAAAGGTTTTCACTTCTTCCAGTACGGCGAGTCGGTACAGGCGGCGTTTGGCGTCGTATGTGCGTGAGATCATGGCGGCTCCTGAGACGAAAGGAAGCGTTTCCTGGAATGATGACAAACCCCGCGTTGCGGTGTTTGCGCCGCCTAAGCCGCTGAAGCGGCGTGACGGAAAGGCATGAAAATCAGTCGATTACTGCGCGGCCAAGCCGCGGCCTGCTCCTGATTTTCGGGGCTGCCGACGTTGTCGGCAGCCTCGTTTTCTTGCCGGAATCGCTTCAGCGGGAGACAGCATATTGATTGAATATCGCCCGTGCCGCATGAGCATGCAATGATAGAGTGGGGGATGCGGCATGAAATGCCTCTTGCAAGAATTTCCGGCTGGGGTATGTTTTTCCCATGCCGGAAGAGAGCGTCGCCGATTACCTCAAGGCCCTGTTCGCCCATAAAACGTTCGCCCGCCAGATTACGGGACGCCGCACGCTGGAGGGACGGGATGCCGTTTACGCCGAAAACAGGCGGCCCTGGTCGCGCGCGGCGCAAATGTTGCTTGACCGGGCCGGAATCCGCTTGTACGCGCATCAGGCCGAGGCCACAGACTATATCCGGGCGGGACGGGACGTCATCGTCACCACGCCCACGGCCAGCGGCAAGACGCTGGTGTACAACCTTCCCGTGCTGGAACGCTTCGCGCAGGATCCGGACGCCCGCGCCCTGTATATTTTCCCTCTCAAGGCTCTGGCCCAGGATCAAAAGGCCGCCTTTGAGCGCCTCTGCCTGCCGTGGCCGGAAGACGCCCGCCCGCGCGCCGCACTCTATGATGGCGACGTGAGCGATCATTTCCGACGCAAGATCCGCCATACTCCCCCCACGGCGCTGATCACCAACCCGGAGATGCTGCACCTCGCCGTTCTTCCGCATCACGCGAACTGGACCACCTTTCTCGCATCGCTGGCCTTTGTGGTCATTGATGAAGCGCACAGTTACAGGGGGGTGCCGGGCAGTCATATGGCCCTGCTCCTGCGCCGCCTCGACCGCATCTGCGCGCGTTACAATGCCCGGCCCGTTCATATTCTGTGTACGGCCACGGTGGGCAACCCGGAGGAACTGGGAGCGGCCCTGACCGGGCGGCCCGTGCGTGCCGTCACCGAATCCGGCGCGCCGCAGGGCAAACGGCATGTTGTGTTCATCGATCCGGAGGAAAGCCCCGCTTCCGCCGCCATTCAGCTTCTTCAGGCCGCTCTGGCCCGCAATCTGCGCACCATTGTGTATTGCCGTTCGCGCCGCATGACCGAGCTTGTCGGGATGTGGGCGGGCCATCGAGCCGGACGCTGGAGTTCCCGTATCAGCGCGTACCGCGCGGGGTTTCTGCCTGAAGAGCGACGGGAGATCGAATCCCGTATGGCTTCAGGCGAGCTGCTGGCCGTGGTCAGCACCAGCGCGCTGGAGCTGGGCATCGACATCGGGAATCTGGATTTGTGCATTCTGGTCGGGTATCCGGGCACCATCATGTCCACGCTTCAGCGCGGGGGACGCGTGGGCCGCAAGGGGCAGGAGTCCGCCGTGATCCTGCTGGCCGGGGAAGATGCGCTGGATCAGTTTTTTATCCATCACCCCGATGAATTTTTCAGCCGTCCGCCGGAAAAGGCCGTGCTCAATCCGGAGAACCAAGTGCTGCTGGCCCGCCATCTGGAGTGCGCGGCGGCGGAATCTCCTCTGCGGGCAGGTGAGGAACTGATCCGGAGCGAGGCCGCGCAGCGGGCCGTGCGGGAACTGGAAAGCAAGGCTCTCCTGTTGCGCAGTGCGGATGGAGAGAGCCTGCTGGCCGCGCGCAAGCGCCCTCACAGGGATGTGGAGCTGCGCGGCGGCGGGGCTTCTTTCCAGATAGTCGACCCGGCGGGTGACGTCATCGGCAGTGTGGACGCTCACCAGGCCCTGCGGGAGACGCATCCCGGCGCGGTGTACCTGCACCGGGGGCGATCCTATGTGATTAAAGAACTGGATTTTGGCGCGCGTCGTGTGCGTGCCGTGCCGGAAGAGGTTAAATGGCATACCCGTGTGCGCAGTTCCAAGAGCACGGAAATCCTCTGTGTGGATGAAATTTCCCATGCCTTTGCCGCGCCTGTGGCGCGCGGGCGTCTGCGCGTGACCGAACATATCACCGGATATGAACGCCGCCTGAACGGAAGCTTGCGCGTGCTGGACATCCAACCCCTGGATCTGCCGCCTCAGGTTTTTGAAACCGAGGGCTTGTGGTTCGTCATCCCCGATCGTTTCCGTATCCGGGTGGAGGATGAACTTTTGCATTTCATGGGTTCCATCCACGCTCTGGAACATGTCTCCATCGGCCTGATGCCGCTGCTGGTGCTGGTTGATCGCAATGATCTCGGCGGTATTTCCACGCCCATGCATCCTCAGCTCGGTTCTTCCGCCGTGTTCATCTACGACGGCTTGCCCGGCGGGGCCGGGCTGACGCGCGGAGCCTTCCCCCTGCTCGAACAACTGTTTGAGGCCGGCCGCGATACCCTGGCCTCCTGCCCCTGTGAAGCGGGATGCCCGTCCTGTACGCATTCCCCAAAATGCGGTTCCGGGAACCGCCCGATCGACAAGGCCGGGGCCTTGTTTCTTATTTCTTCCCTGATTGGCGGAACATACGATCCGGAGGACGAGAAGCTCCTGCATGTGGAAAGCACCCAAGAAACGGGTGCGGAGTCCGGCCGGGAAGACGGCATATTCACCGTGGAGGGACGGCGCACGCCGGAGCGGGAAGAGAACACGCGGCGGAGGGCAGAACAGCCTGTGCCGGACGCATCCGTGAGGGCGTCCGCAAAGCTTGCTCCACATCCTGAAATCACTACGGGCTGTATGGGAGAGAATGTGCGGGATGAGCGAAGCTCTCCGCTGCGCGGGGAAGGCCCGGTCATGGTGTTCGATGTGGAGACGCGGCGTTCGGCAGCGGAAGTGGGCGGCTGGCACCGTGCCGACCGTATGGGCGTGAGCGTGGCCGTGCTATGGGATGGGGATACCTACCGGCATTTCCGCCAAGAGGAACTGGGAGACATGCTCGGCCTGATGCGCCGGGCGGGAGTGGTGATCGGCTTCAACAGCCTGCGCTTTGACTACAAGGTGCTTCAGCCCTTTGCCGATTTTGACCTGTATGAACTGCCCAGTCTCGATTTGCTCATGGAGATCAGGAAGCGCCTGAGTTACCGGGTTTCATTGGACAATCTCGGCCGGGCCACGCTGGACGCGCCCAAAACGGCGGATGGTCTGAAAGCTCTCCAGTGGTGGAAAGAAGGGCGGCTCGATCTCATCGGCGCATATTGCCAGGCTGATGTGGACATCACGCGCAGGCTGTATGAATTCGGCCGGGCGGAACGCCATGTGCTGTTCACTAACAAGGCCGGACAGAGGGTGCGTATCCCTGTGGAGTGGTAGGGCATTTCATGACTGAAAGCCTGCGGAGCTGAACGGGCGTTGATTGTCTCTGCATCTTCCGCCAGTTTCAGGCCGCTTTGCGACATGGCGGCCAGAGGCTTGTCCTCCGCCCTGCCTGCGGTACGGAGCACGGGCTGATTGCCGAGAGGTAGCCCGCCTGTACGCGCCGGGGAGTGTTATCAGCGGGTAGAGCCGCGCCTTGGGAAAACAGGAGTGCCGTTTGAGTGTTATGATTATTTCTTATTGGAAATACAATGTCAATATTGAATACTTTTACGCTCTGTTGTTGAATTGTGTTGAAATTATCCTTGACCGCCGGAGGCGCGAG
>CAJTSU010000200.1 GCA_910579055.1 uncultured Mailhella sp.
CTGAACGAAATTGCAAAGAATTATGAGTATGCGGAAAAGATAACTTTGGTAATAGATAACCTGAACACACATACACCTGGCTCATTATACGAAACATTCATGCCAGCCCAAGCAAAAGAGCTTTGGGAACGATTTGAGTTTGTTTATACGCCAAAGCATGGAAGTTGGCTTAATATGGCAGAGATAGAGCTCAATGTTCTTATCAGGCAATGCCTCTCGCATCGAATTGGTAGCATAGAGCAGATGCGTAGAGAAACAGGTTGTTGGCAGGCACAAAGAAATAATCTTGGAGCCAAGATCGATTGGCAATTTACAACTGATCAAGCCAGGATAAAGTTAAAACGGCTTTATCCGATATTTGTAGATTGACACAACACTAGGATAAATCCTAGCAAGAAGGAGATAAGACTATGGATTTTTCCAGTAATATCAGTAAATTAATGGCAGAAAAAAGATGACGCATGAAGATCTGCAATATTCATCAAAACTGGGTCCTGATACTATTGTACGGGCAAGAGATGACAGAATATCTTCTTGTAAACTGTCAACCTTAGAAAAAATTGCATATGCACTCGATGTCAATGTTACTGACCTTTTTTCTCATAAAAAAAACTAAGCCTTAAATCATCAAAGATTCAACTATTCCAAGGGGAAAACGGCCATAGAAAAAGCTCAATCCAACTCATCCTGCCGAGAGGATGTCAAGGATTGAGCCAATATGGAATGCTGCAAACAGTTCCAGGTGTTTATCATGTCGTATGTATTGCTAGGCATCCTCCTTGCTGCGTGCGAACGGATATTGAATTTACTACAACCCCAGCACCTCGGCGGCGTTGTCGTACAGCGAGTTCTTCAGCGCCTCATGTTCCAGCCCGCGCTCGTGCCAGTTTTCCAGGCACTGGGCGAAGCCCCGGATGGGATAGGAAGACGCGAACAGGAAACGGTATTTAAGGAAGGAATTGGCCGCCGCCGCGTAGGCTTCATGCATGGGCATGTTGCGCACATAGAAATAGGCGTCGGGCGAGAGGTAGACGTTGCTGCACAGCAATGCCACGCCAACAGCTTCCTGCACCTTGGGCCAGCAGCCATGCGCGAACACGAACTTGACCTTGTTCCACTTCTTGAGCATGGGCACCAGCGCCGAAGGGTCGGTGTAGGACAGATCCGGCCCGCCGTACACGCTCATGGTGATGCTGACAGGAATGTTGAGCTGCTGGCACAAATCGAGAATGGGTTCCATTTTGGGGTCGTTGCCGTAAATGGCCGGAGCGCACCAGCCGGGGTCCACGGCAATGCCCCTGAAGCCCCAGTCTTTCACGCAGTGTTCGATTTCTTCCAGCGCCGTGGGCGAATGGGGAGAAATGCCCGCGAACCCGAAGAAGCGGCCGGGGTATTTTTGCGTCAGTTCGTACACGTCGGCGTTATTCGTGTCGCCGTAGACCGGGCTTCCGGTCTGGCGGCCCATGATCACGCCGTGGGTGACTCCGGCCTCGTCCATTTCCCTGACCATGAGGTCGATGTCGGCCTGATCCACGGACGGGACGGGACGGCGTTCAAAGCCGGTGGGGCGCACCTCTTTGGGCGTGGCCGGGACGACATTCTGCCAGTTCCTGACGATTTTCAACCCCATGAAACTTTTGAAAGGGGGCCGGATACGGAAGTCGATAATCATGAAATTCTCCGGTACGCGGAGCGGGGCTTCCGCTCCGCGCGGGGTAGGGTTGTTACTTCAGCAGACCGGCTTCGCGGTAATACTTTTCCGCGCCGGGATGCAGGGGAAGCACCAGGTTCTGCGTCATGGTTTCGGGGTTCAGCGTCTTCCATGTGGGCTGGATGGCGGCCAGTTCCTCATGGCCTTCCACCAGCGACCTGGCAAGCTTATACGCATCGTCGTCCGAAATTCCCCTGCGCACGATCATGACGCTGGTATCCACCAGACAGGGAATATCCTGCCCCACCGCGCCGTTATAGAAGGTTCCGGGCACTACCCCGATGTGCAGGCCGGTCTTTTCCGCCACGGCCTTCAGCACCTTTTCGGAAACGGGCAGCCATTTGACGTTGGCATTGAGCACCATTTCCTGGATCTGGCTCTGCTCGCCGGGGCCGACCTTCAGCGCCACGTTGATGGTACCGTCCTGCATCAGGCCCACCAGGTCATTGTTGGATACGGCGGTCAGCTTGCCGCCCCATTTTTTTACATCGTCATATGTGCAGCCGTATTCGGCCAGCAGCAGTCCGCCCAGCACGTTGGCCAGCGTTCCGGTGGCTCCGCGATCCATCTTGACCGGGATGTTCTTTTCCACCAGTTCGTCAAAGCTGTTTATGGGCAGATCCTTGGACACGATGATCTGAAAGCGGCTGATGTCGTTGATGTTGGCCAGAGAGGCAAGGTTGGTCAGCGGTTTTTTGTACGGGGCCTCGCCGTTCTTGGCCGCGTAGGTGTTGAAGCCCTGGGTCACGGTGATGTCGCCGCCGTTGGTGTCGAGGCGCAGAGGGTTGGAGGTGGACGCCCCCTGAAGCACGTTGAAGGTGCTGCCGGGGTAGCGGTCGTTGACCAGCTTGCCCAACCCGGCAAGGCCCACGTTCCAGGTTCCGCCCAGGTTGGCTCCGCCCACGGCGCGCAGGTTGACGGGATTTTTGTCTTCGGCGTGCGCCAGGGGCGCGGCGGAGGCCAGGGCCAGGGCAAGGGCGGCGGCCCATGCGGAAAGGTGTCTGATGTTCATCGAAAGCTCCTTTTATGGTTTGAAACTTCTTGTCGGTTCTTGGTGTGATGTCAGATGCGGGAGGGAATGCACTCGCCGGGATTGCGCGGGGGCAGGCGGCGTCTGCGCGCAAGTTGGGAGGCGGCCACCAGCGCCAGGGCGGCAAGCCCGGCAATATCGGTAATCGTGCCGGGGTAAAGCAGGGAGAGCCCGGCGGCCAGAGCAATGACGCGTTCCGCCCTGTTGGCGTCGATGAGCAGCCAGCCCTGCATGGCCGAGGCCAGACACACGACGCCGGTCACGGCAGTAATCACTGCCTGGAGCACTGTGAGCCAGTCTCCCATGAGCAGCAGCGCGGGCTCGAAAATGAAGATGTAGGGCACGATATAGGCCGCGATGGCCAGCTTGAAGGCGGTAAAGCCCGTCTGCATGGGGTTGGCGTCGGCAATGGCCGCCCCGGCATAGGCGATGAGGCAGACCGGCGGCGTCAGGCCGGATGTGATGGCGAAGTACATCACGAAGAGGTGGGCGGAGATCAGCGGAATGCCTGCCTGCACCAGCGCGGGAGCGCCGAAGGTGGCCACAAGGATATAGGCCGGCAGACTGGGCAGGCCCATGCCGAACACGATGCAGGTAAGCATGAGAACAAGCAGGAACAGGGTCATGTTCACCTTGGCGATATTGCCCATGATGCTCACAAAGCCGAAGCCGAAGCCGGTCATGGTGACCACGCCGATGATGATGCCCACGCAGGCGCAGCAGGCCGCGATCATCAGGATGTTGGACGCCGTGCTTTCGATGACGGCCAGGATGCGCCGGGGGGTGAGCCGGGTTTCCTTGCGGAAGCAGGACAGGATGACGGCGGAAAGCGATCCGCTGATGGCGGAGAAGATGATGCTTCGGCCCGACATCATGGTGGCGATGAGAATGGCCAGCGGCGCAAGGTAGTACAGCTTCTTCATGATTTCCCGTTTCGGGGGAATCAGATCCTGCGGCGTGCCGCCAAGGTCGCAGCGGCAGGCTTCAAAATGGATCATGGTGAACAGACTGCCGTAATAGAGCAGGGCGGGCAGCAGCGCCGCCTTGCAGATGCCCAGATAGCTCACGCCGGTGTATTCGGCCATGACAAAGGCAATGGAACCCATGACCGGAGGCATGATCAGGCCGCCGGAACTGGCTACGGCCTCCACCGCGCCCGCGAATTCGGGCCGGTAGCCCACGCGTTTCATGAGCGGAATGGTGAAGGTTCCGGTGGCGTATACATTGGCCGCCGCGCTGCCGGATACACTGCCGAACAGGGCGGAACCGAAAATGGAAGCCTTGGCAGGGCCGCCCTTGGCGCGCCGGGTGATCAGGCAGGCCAGCTCCAGAAAGACGCTCGCCATGTTGGTCTTGTCCAGAATGGCCCCGAACAGGATGAACAGAAAGATGATGCTGGACGAGGCACCGATGGAGGAGCCCCATATGCCGTCGTTCAGCAGATAGAGCGATTCGATGATGCGATCCGCCTCCAGATGCAGGTGTCCGAAATTGCCGGGCAGGCCGTGGCCGAAAAAGGCGTAGGCCAGAGCGGCCAGAGCCACGATGACCAGCGCCCAGCCGGAGAGACGACGGGTGGCTTCAAGAATGCAGAACACCAGCCCCGCCCCCAGGACAATCTGGAGAGGCGTGACCTCGTCAATTTGCGGCATGCGCTCGGCAAGCATGGGTTCGTTCCATGCGATATAGGCGCACGCGGCGGCGCTGAGCGCCACCAGCAGCAGATCCCAGAGCAGCACCGGCAGGGCTTCGGGCCGGGGATTCTTGCGCAGCGCGCGGTTGGGCGAGCGCCACAGAAAGATCAGAGGCAGAATCAGCCCGACGTGGACGGAACGAACCACCAGAGGATTGAGCAGCAGTACGCCCAGCGAGGTCAGGAGCTGAAAGACGCAGAGCGCGGCGGCCAGCACGAGGATAACGGGGCGCAGTTTCTTTCGTTCAAACATGTGTGTCTCCTTGTGGCTTACAGCGCGCAGACCGCGCTGCGGGCGGCATGGACGGCATCCATGATCTTGCCGGGGCGCACGCAGTCTCCCAGCGGGGTGAACGGCACGCGGGCCGCCGCCAGTTCGCGGCACAGGCCGTTGTTCGGGCGGTAGCCCAGCGCGAGTATGATGGCGTCGTACCGGGGCAGGGCGTATTCATTGCCGTATTTGTCTCTGACGCTGACTTCCCCTGTTTTGCTGATGGAGACGACCTGGGTTTCGAGCAGAAATTCCGTGCCGTGTTCCCGAAGGCTTTTTAGCAGGAACTTGCGCGCCCGCGGGTGCATGTCTGGAGCGAGTTCGGCGCGCAGTTCAAGAACGGTGACGCGTTTGCCGCGCAGGGCCAGCGCTTCCGCCGTTTCACAGCCTACCAGCCCGCCGCCGAGCACAAGCACATCAGTACCCGTCAGCGGCGTTCTCAGCGCATCTTCCGCCATGATCACGGGAGCGCCCAGGGCAAAAGCGGGGCGGACGGCCTCGCTGCCCGCGGCCACAAGCAGCGCGTCGCAGGCAAGATGGCGCAGTTCTTCCGCCGTGACGTCGCGGCCTGCTTCCACCCTGACTCCGGCCTCGGTCAGCGCGTGGACGTAATAGTTCTTCAGTGTGGTCAGCACTTCCTTGTGCGGGGGCAGGGCGGCCGCGTTGAGCAGGCCGCCGAGTTCCCGGCTGCGTTCATACAGCGTGACCTCGTGACCGAGCCGGGCGGCGCTGAGGGCCGCCTCCATTC
>CAJTSU010000201.1 GCA_910579055.1 uncultured Mailhella sp.
CCAGCCCGGAGAGCCGCCCGGGCGGCGTCCATGGCGGTGTTGCCGCCGCCGACCACCGCAACGCGCTTTGCCGGGCGCGCCGGCGCGCGTTCCGCGCCGCAGGTCATGGCCGGCATAACACCTTCCCTCCCGGTGCGGGGATTGACCGCGCATTCCATGGGTCTGCGCTGGGCCAGACGGCCGTTGCAGCCTTCATTGCAGCCCACGCAGGGGATGATGTCCGCGTCACGTCCGGCGGCCAGCCTGGCCGGGAGATCCGGGTCGGCGATGAGTGCGCGGCCCATAGTCACCATGTCGGCCTGCCCGGAGGCGAGGATGCGATCCGCCGTTTCCCGGTCAAGGATGCGCCCGGCCACGGAAACCAGCGCCCTGCCCGCAAGAGCGCTGCGGATGCTTTCCGCGCTTCCGGCATTCCAGCCTTTGGGCAGGCAGGGCGGCGGGCCGGTAAATTCGTTGGTTTCGGCCAGCCCGGCGCTGACATGGATGAGGTCTGCCCCGGCGTCGGCGGCTTCGACGGCGATGCGGCGGGAAAGTTCCCGATCAATGCCGCCGGGCAGAAACTCGTCGGAGCTCAGGCGGAAGAATATCGCCGTATCGCCGCCCACGGCCTCGCGCGTGCGGCGGATCACTTCCAGCGGAAAACGCATGCGCTTTTCATGGGAGCCTCCGAATTCGTCGTCACGGCGGTTGAACAGGGGCGACATGAACTGGGCGATGAGGTAGCCGTGCGCGCCGTGAATTTCAATCACGTCGAACCCGGCTTCTTTCGCCCGCCGCGCGCCGCTGACAAAGGCGTCGATCAGCATGTGGATTTCGTCTGTATCCATGACCCGCGAATTGTCATAGGGCGTGCGGCCGGGAACGAAGGAAACCAGAGGAATGGCCTGTCCGGAGGCGTCGGGCCTGACCAGACGCCCCGCATGGTTGAGCTGGATGCCCGCCGTGCCACCCGTCGCGTGAATGGCGGCGGTCAGGCGGGAAAGCCCCTTGACGGATTCGTCCGCGGCGATGCTTACGCCGGGGAAGTAACTGCGCCCCGAGTCGTGCACACTGGTGGCTTCCAGCATGTTCAGGCCTACTCCGCCCGCCGCGCGGGCTTCATGGTAGCGAATGAGCTTTTCGCTGACTTCGCCGCCGCGTCCCGCGTAATTCGTCACCATGGGGGACATGATGATGCGGTTGCGGAAGCTCGCGCCGCGGATGGACAGGGGCGAGAGGACGCTGATGTTCGTCATGCTACATTTCTCCCAGCAGGCGCGCGGCGTTGTCGTGCAGCGTGTTGCGCAGTGCTTCGTCAGTGAAGGCGCGGCCCCTCCAGCCTTCCAGCGCCTGTTCGAGGCTGCGCACCGGGTAGCTGCTGGCGTAGAGGATGCGGTATTTGAGATAGGTGTTGGCCGCGATGACGTATTCTTCCGAGAGCGGGAAATTGTGGATGTACAGGTAACAGTCCGGCACAAGCCAGACGTTGGGGCAGCGTATGGCCATTGCCAGGGCCTTGTGCACATGGGGCCAGCAGCCGTGCGGCACGATGATTTTCAGATCGGGATACTTCTGCGCCACGCGCTGGATGGGATCGGGGTCGGAGTAGGTGAGATCCGGGCCGAGCATGAAACTGCTGGTGAGGGAGGCGATCAACCCCAGTTCCTGACATTTCGCGTAAATGGGATCAAAGAGCGGATCGTCGTAATACAGGGGCCTGCCCAGCCAGCCCGCGTCCAGCCCCACGCCCCGGAAGCCTTTTCCCGCGAAATGTTCGATTTCTTCCACCATGCCGGGAAGGTTGGGGTTGACCCCGGCAAAGGGAATGAAGCGGCCCGGGTGGTTTTGGCTCAGCTCAAGAATTTCATTATTGTCCACCACTCCGTAAGTATCTGCCTTGCGGCCCATGATCACGGCGCGTTCCGTTCCTGTGGCGTCCATCTCCCGCATGAACAGAGCGATGGAACCCTCAATAGCCGACACGTTGGGCCGCTTGCCGATGCTGAAAATACTTTCCCTGGTGGGATCGGCAGGCGGCGTGGCCTTGCGGAAATTGAAGGTGGTCAGATAGCCTTTGTACGGAGGGCGGACGCGGAAATCAATTATCATGTCTTTATTCCTTGTTGGGATGCTCAGAAAGGCAGAGTCCGTTGACGCCGGTTCGGGCGCATGTTCACAGGGAGAAGCGATGCAAAACGTACTCTGACTTCCCTACAGCAAAAGACATGCCAAAGTTTTCAAAGGTCTAACATGTTGTTTTTATAGTGTAAAAATAACCTGCTGTTCGGAATGTTCATTCATATGTGTTTATAAAATTGACATGTCAATGACGTCTGTGTCATTATACTTGACATATAAGGAAAACCGTGCGGAGGGGATGGCATGCCCGATCAGGACAGATATTTGCAGTCTGAGGAGCGCCAGAAAGCCATTGTGGAACAGAAGCGGATTTTTTTGACCGGCGGAAGAGTAGACACGAGCGTGGTCAGTGCGATGATCCTCCGTTCCTGGGAGCGAAGCAGGGCGGCGAAGGTAGACCCTGACGTCAAGGAACGCTCCCGGATAAACGGAGATGAACTGAAAGGCATTCTGGCGGAAAATGCCGACCTTATGGACTGCGCGAAGGATATTCTGGAGCAGATGTTCTCGTCCATGCAGGAGGCCGTCAGTGCGCTCAGCCTGGTCAGTGCGCAAGGCGTCACCCTGTATATTTCCAACCGCGTCTCGCACCGCGCATACTATCCTGATGCCCTGGTGGGCAGTATCAATACGGAGGAGGCGCGCGGCACCAACGGCATCGGCACCTGTCTGGCCGAACGGCAGCCGGTGGAAATCATCGGGGCCGAACATTTCCGGTTCAGCGGCGAATGCTGGAGCTGTTCCGCCGCGCCGATTTTTTCTCCCGACGGCAAACTGATCGGCGTGTTGAACGTCACTCAGCCGCGCAAGCAGTACCATACTCATACTCTTGGGATGGTCAAGGCGGCGGTGTGTGCCATTACTGAACAGCTTCGCCTGCGCAGTCTGCTCCAGCAGCGCGAAACGATCATGGAAATGCTGGATGACGGCGTGCTGGTGCTTTCCTCCTCGGGCGGCATCGACATGATGAACCGCAAGGCGGCGGTGATGTTCGGTCAGAACGGGCCATGCCGGGGTGGCAGCCTGGGAGATCTGTTGCGCCCTGGCGCGGTTTTGGACGAACTCATGGGACCCCGTTCGCACATGCAGGATCAGGAAATGCTTTTCCCGCTGCGCGGCGGCGCTTCCCTGTCCTGCTTCGTCTCCATTGTTCCTCTGGCTGGCGGGGGCAGGGTGATTACCCTGAGGGAGGCCGGGCGCATGCGGCAGGTAGCGGTACAAATGGTCGGGGTCAAGGCTTCCTATACCTTTGACCGGATTCTCGGACGCTCCCCGGCGTTGGGGCGGGTGCTGGATCAGGCCCGGCTTGTGGCTGGAAATCATACCACAGTGCTCTTGCTCGGTGAAAGCGGCACCGGCAAGGAACTTTTCGCGCAGGCTATTCACAATGCCGGCCCCTGCGCGCGCCATCCCTTTGTAGCGGTAAACTGCGGCGCTCTGCCTCGCAATCTGGTGGAAAGCGAACTGTTCGGCTACAGCGAGGGCGCATTCACCGGAGCAAGCCGATCGGGCCAGCCCGGCAAATTTGAGCTGGCGGACGGAGGCACGATTTTGCTGGATGAAATAGGGGATCTGCCGTTGGATGCGCAGGTTTCCCTGTTGCGATTGCTCCAAAATGGAGAAGTCACCAGAGTGGGCGGCAAGCGCAGCCGTACAGTTTCCGTACGAGTCATTGCGGCTACAAACAAAAACCTGGAAGAAGCCGTGCGCGATCGCTCCTTCCGCGAGGATCTCTATTACCGGCTCAACGTCTTTCCCATCAATCTGCCTCCCCTGCGCGAGCGCAGAGGGGACGTGACCCTGCTGGCCCGGTATTTCCTGCGCAAGTTTGCGCTGGGGCTGGGCAAAAACGTGCCGGATTTCTCATCTTCCGCGCTGGAGCGCATGGAAGCCTATGAATGGCCGGGCAATGTACGCGAATTGGAAAATGTCGTGGAGCGTATGGTGAACATTGTCGCGGACGGTCGGCCCGTCGGGGAATCGTGCCTGCCCGCCGTCATTCTGAATCGGGGCGGAAGGCGCCCGTTGCAGCCTCAAAAACAGCAGCGGATGGAAGAGGAGGCCGGAGATATTCCTTCGCCTTCCGGGTTGTTGCTGACCCGTGAGGCCGAGAGCATTGTGGAAGCCCTTCGCCGTACCGGCGGCAACATGCGCGCGGCGGCCGCGCTGCTGGGCGTTTCGCGCGGCGGCCTGTATCTGAAGACAAAGCGGCTGGGCATAGACGCCAGCCGCTGGAGGAAATGACGGCAGTGGAAAAAAGCATGGAAAAAATTTTCGATTTTTCCATTTTTTGCTTGACCGGAACGTCCATATTGGCTATTACACACCTCACGCCGTTACGGTGCAGCCTTCCCCGATAGCTCAATCGGCAGAGCGGGTGACTGTTAATCACTAGGTTGGCGGTTCAAGTCCGTCTCGGGGAGCCAAAAAAATCAAGGGCTTACAGATAACCTCTGTAAGCCCTTTTCCGTGTCCTCCGAAATTCTCCCTTGTGTCTCCCTGATTTTCCGATGAAATCACGGGCTGTTCAGTGAAATTTTCAGAGGAAAAAGGGAGAGGAGTCACCCGCTTTGCCGATTGAGCTTATGTCCCGCAATTTTGTGCGTCCAGCGTGAAGTCCAGTGAACGCTGGTGAAACCTGTGCTCATGGACAGGGCATTTTCTTCGGTTAACAGGGGTTGACAGCCTTCCCCCTCACACTATTATTGCGACAGGCCGCCGAATTAAGGGTGTGAACTGTCACGATACTTGAGAATCTCTGTCACGCAAGTTGAGAACTGTGAGGTCGCAAGAGAAATGAGAATCACCCGCACGATAAAAGAGAACGTGCCAGAGCATTTTTTTTCTACTTTGGCACATTTTTTGAATAAGGATTTTTGGGGGGGCGCGGCCTGCGTGTCAGAACAGACACAAACACACGCCCATTTTTCAGCCTTCAATAATCCAGCCCGCGAAGTCTCCGAACCTGAATACCTCCACGGCATCTTCGCCAAGCTCTCCGGGATAAAGCGGACGCTGGATTCCCGACAGAGAGAGTTCCTTTTTGATCACGGCTCCGGGTTCCGCGTGTGAGCAGTCGCGCAAGTTGAGAATTTCCGTCACAAGAATTGAGAACGGCCCGGACCCCTTTTTCTAAAAGGATGTGCTGATAGACTTTCAGCAACATGGAAGGATCAGAGTGATCCATGACAACGGCTACACTACGGATATCTCCGCCGTTGTGTATCGTC
>CAJTSU010000202.1:0-4835 GCA_910579055.1 uncultured Mailhella sp.
GGCATCATGCCCCTGCCGGAGGGGTATGGGGAGGCAGCGCCTCCCCGAAGGAGCAATCATGACCACGGATGCCTTTCCCACGCGCCGGGGGCGCATGGAATATGTCTGTACGCAGTGCGGCGCACGGCGGGGGGTAGAAGAACTGCTCTATACCTGCCCGGAATGCGGCGGGGTTTTCCTGCTGGAAGATCTCGACTTTGCGCGCATGAAAGAACGGCCCGCCGAGGAGTGGCGCACGCGGTTCGATGCGCGGCGCGCCACACGCAACACGGCCCTGCGCGGCATCTTCCGCTTCTACGAGCTCATGGCTCCGGTGCTGGAACAGGAAGATATCGTTTACCTGGGCGAAGGGGATACTCCGATCATTGAGGCTTCCCCCGCACTGCAAAAGGCCCTGGGCGCAAGGTTCGCGTTCAAGAACGAGGGCCAGAACCCCAGCGCTTCCTTCAAGGATCGCGGCATGGCCGGAGCCTTCAGCTACCTGCGGGCGCTGGTGCGCATGCACGGATGGGACGAAGTGCTCACCGTCTGCGCTTCCACCGGGGACACTTCGGCGGCGGCGGCGTTGTACGCCTCCCATGTCGGCGGCGGCATCAGGAGCGTTGTCCTGCTGCCCCGCGGCAAGGTGACGCCGCAGCAGCTCTCCCAGCCGCTGGGCAGCGGCGCGCTGGTGCTGGAAGTGCCCGGCGTGTTCGACGACTGCATGAAGGTAGTGGAGTACCTGGCCGAACATTACCGCGTGGCCCTGCTCAACTCCAAAAACAGCTGGCGCATTCTCGGGCAGGAATCCTACGCCTATGAATGCGCCCAATGGTACGGCTGGGGTCTCGCGGGCAAGAGCCTGTTCGTACCCGTGGGCAACGCGGGAAACATCACCGCAATCATGTCCGGCCTGCTGAAAATGCGCGAACTCGGCCTTATTGATGAATTGCCGCGGCTCTTCGGCGTGCAGTCCCACCATGCCGACCCGGTGTGGCGCTACTACAGCCGCCCGGAAGGGGAACGCCGTTACGAGCCCGTCAGAGTGCGGCCCAGCGTGGCCCAGGCCGCGATGATCGGCAATCCCGTCTCCTTCCCCAGGGTGAAGAAGCTTGCCGCGCGCTACACGGAAGCAGGCGGGGATTTCAATGTCGTGCAGGTGACGGAGCAGGCGATCATGGATGCCATGATCTGCGCCAATCGTCACGGGCATATTGCCTGCACCCAGGGCGGGGAATGCCTGGCGGGCCTGTTGCGCGCAAAAGAGCTTGGTCTGATCGGAGAACGCGATTTTGCCGTACTGGACGCCACGGCCCATGCCCTCAAATTTTCCGGCTTCCAGAGCATGTATATGGAAAACGCCTTTCCCCCGGAATTCGGGGTCACGCCGCGCCCGGAACTTATCAACACCCCTCGCCTGCTGATCACGCCCGAACGCCGTGCGGAACTCAATGAAGCGGAATTTACCGCTGAAACCGCACGCGAACTTGCCCGTGCGGCAGGGCTGAAAAGCCGCTGACGGGCCGGCTGCTCCGGTTCCGGCCCGTAATGGTTCCCCCTTCTTGACACGGAACAATCAGCAGGCTATGCCATGCCCTATGCGCGCCGGCTACCGAAGACGCCGGCGGCCACTCTGTAAAATTTGTTCGGCCCCTTGTGGAACCGCGCAAAAAAACGAGACTCATTGGAGGAGAATATGGCTTACAATGTTACTGTGGATGCCGACAAGTGCGTTGGCTGCGGCGAATGCGTCGACGTGTGCCCCGTGGAAGTGTATGAACTCCAGGACGGCAAGTCCAACCCCGTCAACGCTGAAGAATGCCTGGGCTGTGAATCCTGCGTGGAAGTGTGCGAACACGGCGCCATCACCGTTGAAGAAGCGTAAGACCGGGGCTGGAGTATGACTCCGCGCCGTAACGTCTGAATGAAACATGCCGCCCTACGTTTTCGTTCGGCGGCATGTGCTGTCTCTGCCGCGCTTTGCGCGCCCCTCCACGGAAAATTCACCCATGCAAGATCCCAAACTGGACGCCGTTTTTGCGGCCTATGAAACATTGGCGGCCCAGGCCGATACGCTGTTTGAACGCGTGCGCGATCAGTTTCCGGCTGAAGTGAGCTGCAAGGCCGGATGCAGTGATTGCTGCCATGCCATGTTCGACCTCTCTCTTGTCGAGGCCATGTACATCAACCGCAAATTCGGCGAACGCTTCACGTTCGGCGCGGAACGTTCGGCCATTCTTGAAGCCGCGGGAGAAGCCGACCGCAAGGCCACCCGCCTCAAGCGGCACTATTACCAGCGCGCCAAACAGGGAGCCTCCGATGAGGAAATCATGCGCGAAGCCGGGCAGGATCGCATCCGCTGCCCCTTGCTCGGCCCGGATGATACCTGTCTGATGTATGAGTTTCGCCCCATCACCTGCCGCCTCTACGGCGTCCCCGCCGTCATTCAGGGCAGGGGGCATGTGTGCGGCAAGTGCGGCTTTACTCCCGGCAGTCCCTACCCTACCGTCCAGCTTGACCGTATTCAGGACAGACTGGCGGATATGAGCCGTGACATTGCCGCCGCAGTGGGTTCCCGTTTCCGCGAGCTGCATACCGTTTATGTGCCCCTGTCCATGGCGCTGCTTACCAGGTATGACGACGCCTATCTCGGCGTGGGCGAAGCGCCGAAAGAACGCTGACCCCGGGCAGGCGGAAGACAGACCTGCGCGCAACGTCAGCAGCCCCCAAACAGCAGGCACAGCCCGGCGCAGAAGCCGCTCCCCGCGCGGAAGCGGGGGTTGCCGTCAGTCTGAGATAAGGAAATGTTGCCGTTTCCATCCACAGCCCCCATCCGCCGACAGACAGGGGGCATGCCGATTGCCCCTCCCCAAAGGAAGGGGGCGCAAACAACGATTTCAGCGGCTCCGCCGTTCGGTCAGGTTCACTTTTGCCCCTGAAGGGGAGGTTTCAAACCATAACGGAACTTTTGATGAACATTCCTCACAGTCTCCCTGCCTCCGCCTTCCGCGACGGTACCCCTCAGCCGCTTTCCCCGGAAGATGAAAAGCTCAAGCGCGACCTGTATGAAAAAATTCCGGCCCGGCGGCGCAAGTTCATTGATCGCATCGGCTACGACAACTGGGATCCTTTCCCCAAGCCCAACGATCCCATGGAAATCCGCACGGACGTTTCACAGCGCACCACGCAGCAGCTCATCCGGGAATTCCTGCAAAGCAGGGCCGCCGCGGAAGGCAAGCGCCCGGAATACAGCAACGCCTATTCCCAGGGCGCGCTGGAATGCGCCATTGGCGTCGTCAATCGCGACGACAAATACCTTGGCATTTTCGATTTCGCCATCTGGTACTATGATCTCCTGAAGCGCGAGGGCCACTTTGACCAGCCCGATCAGACCGGAAAATAACCCCCAACCGCCGCGTTCGCGCGGTGTGGAGGCCATCCATGAAAGAACGTTATGACGACATTGACGAATACATCCGTGATCTCCAGGCGGAAATCAGCCGGAATGACCAGTGCGCCAATCACTATTACAATCTCGGCGTAGCCCTGCTCTCCAAAGGCGACTTTGTTGAGGCGGAATCCGCCTTTCTGGACGCGGTGCGCAATTCTCCCCATCTGGCGGAAGCCTATATCCAGCTCGGCGGCATCTGCATGCAGCGCGGCGACCTTGACGGCTGCCTGCGCTACAATCACGAGGCCGCAAATTGCAGGGCCAAGTTTGCCGTGCCGTGGAGCAATATCGGTTTTGTTCACCTTCAGCGCGGCGAAGCGGACGAAGCCGTCAAGGCGCTGGAAAAAGCCCTGCGCTGGGAACCCGAATTCGTGCAGGCCCGCTCGACTCTGGCTTCCGCCCTGTTCATGAAGGGCGACTATGACGGCTGTATCGAACAGTGCAACGCTGTACTGCGCAAGCAGCCTTCCTTCGGCCCGGCGTGGAACAACCTCTCTCTCGCTCATTTTGAAAAGGGCGAATTCGCCAGAGCTGTGGAGTGCGCCGACAAGGCGCTGGAAGCAGGTTATGACGTGCCTGAAGCGTACCTCAAGGATCTCGCCGCGCACAGGTAAGCAGAACATCTGACGCGCGATCCGCCTTTTTGGGAAGGCTCTGTCATAGAACCGTGTTGGTAGCGTTGCGCGGGCATATGGTTTTGCTCCGGCACAGGCGGCATGGAGGGGGGGGGCGTCGCTCCATGGCTCGCTACGCTCGCGCCTCCGGCGGTCAAGGTTATTTTCAACACTATTTAAGGTTTCCCCATGCCAGAGTATCACGCTATTGCCCTCTTTTCCGGCGGCCTGGACAGCATTCTCGCCGCACGGCTGATCATGGATCAGGGCCTGCGCGTCAAATGCCTGCACTTCATCTCTCCCTTCTTCGGCAAGCCTTCCCGCGTACGCCACTGGCAAAAAACCTATGGTCTGGATATTGATATCGTCGATGTGGGCGAACAATACGCAGCCCTGCTCGGCGCCGGCCCGGCCCACGGCTTCGGCAGTGTCATCAATCCCTGTGTGGACTGCAAGATTCTCATGATGCGCAGCGCCCGCGAACTTCTGCCCAGGTACGGCGCGCGCTTTCTTGTCTCCGGGGAAGTTCTGGGGCAGCGCCCCATGTCCCAGCGGCGCGACACCCTCAACATCATCCGCCGCGACGCCGACGCCGGGGACATCCTTCTGCGTCCGCTCTGCGCCCTGCACCTCTCCCCCACCGAACCCGAACTTTCCGGACTGGTTGACCGGGAACGGCTTCTGGGGTTTTCCGGCAGAGGACGCAAGGATCAGCTGGAATTGGCCGGGCGTTTCGGCATCAGGGAAATTCCCACGCCCGGCGGCGGCTGCATGCTTACGGAAAAGGAGAA
>CAJTSU010000202.1:4845-5317 GCA_910579055.1 uncultured Mailhella sp.
CCGCCGTTACTGGCCCTTGCTGGAAATCCTCGGCACTCCCGCTGCAAACGATTTCCATCTCTCCAATCTTGGCCGCCAGCTCTGGCTTCACGATGGCGACAAGCATTACTGGTTCTCCATAGGCCGCAATCAGGCGGACAACGAACGCTATACCGCACTGCGCCGGCCCGGCGATCTGCTGTTCAAGCTCATCGGCTTCCCCGGCCCCCTCGCTCTGGGCCGCAAGCTCTGCCCCTGGCCCGCTCAGGTCATCCGGCAGGCCGCCGCGCTCATGGCCTCCTATTCCCCCAGGGCGCGCGCCGCCGGGGAAGACGGACAAACTGTGCGGGTACGCGTCACGGAGTGCGGGGAGCACGCGGGAGAAGACCGCGTCACAGAGGTGGAAATCATTCCTTCGCGTGAAAGCGCCTTTGCCGAACCCACCTGGGAAGACGCGTATCAAAAGCTGCTGGCCCTGCGCAAGCAGGGGCAG
>CAJTSU010000203.1 GCA_910579055.1 uncultured Mailhella sp.
GAGTTCAAGCCCGGCTCCTACTCCGAAGGGGCATTCAGGAAGCCTACCCCGGAGCCGGTCAGTCATGTATGCCGGGAAGAATGGCAGGAGTATCAGAAAGAACGGCAGAGGCTGGCCGAAGAAAGACGCCTCGCCAGGGCGAAGCTGGAGGAAGAACGGGAAAAGTTGGAGCAACGGCAGAAGGAGCGCCGGGAGGCGGCCACGGCACGTCTTGCTCAGCATGGGCTTTCCGTACTGAACATTGCCCGTCACTTCCTGAAGGAACAGGAGCGGGAAGAAAAAGCGGCGTTACGGGACAGACAGTCTCAAGCAGAAAAACCGGAGCGGCTCCCTCGCTTCAAGCACTGGCTCGGCAAGCGCAGTCCGCATCTTGGCAATCTGTGGCGTTTTCGGAGAAGGATCGCTCCCGGCGTAGAGGTCAGGAAACGCGAGTTCCCCAGGGTCGGCACACTGGCTTCCCCGTATGCCGCCTACCGGGAAATGGCCAAAAAGCGGTTTCCCGAAAAAATGGATGAATCTCGACTGGATGCGTCTATCGCCCTGTACATGCGTTGTGCCGGATACACGCCGCAGGAGGTAGCCAACGAATTATTCAGACACACCCCCGCCCGCCCCCACGGGCAGAACCGTGATGAAAGGATAGACTACGGGCGCAGGGTGGTCTGGTATGCCTTCGGCACGGCGGGGGATATTGATATTGCCAATGTCAGTCCCACGCAGGAGCAGATTCAGTGCTTCGTCAGAGAGATCGAAGCAGTTGAAAAAGAAAGTCTACAGATAGGATCCCGTCAAACTCTACGGATGAAATAGTTAATAAATAATATAAATATAATATACAACAACTTAAATAACTATATGTAATCCCTAACAAATTTTTAGAATTACCTATACTTATTTACAATAGAGTATTTCATTTTTTGAAATTTCTATATTATTTTCATCTTTTTTGTATTTTTCGTATATATCCTGAAGACACTTCGCCTGCCTTTGCATTTCATTAAAACAGGCCATAGATATCGAAACATTATGTTCTTTCTCATATTGATAAAACGCTATACCTAATTGATAATTCTCCAAAACAAATAATACATCTACTGAGTATATATATTTTCGCGCTAAAACTTCCATTAGCTTTGCCTGAGCAGCGCTAAAAAATAGCAATACTTTTGGATAATATAACGCAGCCTCATAATAATACCGATATGCTTGTTCATATTGGCCATTTTTCATAGATTTATTTGCTTTCTTTTGAAGGGACGTCATATATTCAATTGATATAGACTTTTCTTGAGGATCATTTAAAATATTTTCAAGAGTTTTAGAAAAAAGCATAGCACGGTATTCTGGATGTATTTTTTCTGTATCTCTGTCAAGACTATAAATATGATTTTTATTAATTGTTATATTATCAGCAACTTCTTGAGCTATGCTATAAACACTAGTAGAAATAAATAAAAATATGACATAAAATATCTTCTTTATCATAATAACCTTCCTAATAGCTAATAGGAAGAAAGAGGACGAGGTTTTCTATTGCTTGGTTTCTGATTATCATCTTTAGAAACAATTAGCTTGCCAATATATTTGCCTCCTCCTGGAATATCTGTTATATTACCATCACTACGGCAGTGTATAATTTTGTGGTAAAGAGACTCCCAATTATTAATATTAGTGACAGTCACGCATCCATCAGAGATGTGTCCCATATGTAAATAGCGTGTATTTTCTTCAAATTCAATAGGAAACCATACTAAATCAAATTGTCCCGTCATTCGATCCTGACGATAAAATCGAGAATATGAACCTGAATGCGGATAATCAGGAGCCATAATATTATAAGTTCCAACTGGTAAAGGTTTATCTTTATAATACCCATCTAATGACCTAGTAGACAAAGTAATAGGTATAATTAAATCTTCATATTTCAATTCCCCTGAACATTGTATAAGCTCTTGATTATTACGCTGTATAGAGTATACATATTCCTCAAAAGAAAAATTTTGTATCTTAATTGTTATACCTCCACCTCTTTTACCTCTAAAAAAATGTTCTATTGCTCCACTCTCCTTCATACTTAATATTTCCCCTACATGCCCAGAATTTCCATCCAAAAGGCGAAAAAATATTCTCCCGTCTCTTTTATCCAAAAGTTTTATCTTGGTATATTCACATAGAGGAATACGAACCTTCGATGAATTTAGTGCCCCAACCCATCCATCAGAAGGTGGAGCAATTCGCACATAACGAATACCTTCATCAATACGAATAGACGTAACAGATGTATGTGTACTATTCGTTTGAGAACTACTTCTATTTTTTTGAGTAAAGAATGGGGTAACATCATCTGCTTGCATAATAGTCTCCATCTATATTTCTGTTTTGGCATTTAAGCAATAAAACACTCAATAGCTTCAGGTTCATCTGTATAGACTCGAACCGTCTTTCCTTCATGATCAGTTTTACCTTCATAGATATGACCTTTTTGGGTAACAATACAATATTCAATACCAATTAAAGGTTCACCTGTCATATCACTTATTACACAAAATTGTTCAGAATATTTCCCTACTCCAACAACTGCCTCAACTAATTTTTCTGATAGCGGAACATGGATAAATACATCTGGAGAACCAGACGTAATCTCTGCTCCACATGCGGTTTTTGAACCAACATGTGCTACAAGAAAATCATTACCAAAAACAGACTGTGCACCTGTTACAATGGGATTTGGTCCATGTACTGGGCAGCTATAGGTACTACCAACAAGGGCAATTGGACGATTATTTGCTCTAATAGTGGGACTACCATTGATAATAGTTCCACCGTGACTGCCGGTATCTCCAACGCGCGCAACAGGCTTTCCAGACATGACTAAAACTCCTCTTTTTTCAGGTTATAGAGTATCCTGTTAAAAGTATTCTTGCAAATACATACCATACTGAAATTATTTATTTTTTATAGAAATAACAAACAGGAGGAGCGCACTTCCTCTTTTCGCATTTGCTCTCACTTTGTCCGAACCGATACAATAACGCCCGGTAATATCCTCTTCCTTTTGGGGTAATTGCCGGGGTATTTTTTTGCAAATTTATTTTTTCATAAAATATATCAATAAGTTATCAGTATAAAATTTATTCAGATGTACAAATATCCTTCGCAAAACATCTCATTCCTATGAGACAGCCGAATAAAAAAATACTGGCTTGCGCCAAGGCTTACGACAGTGTGCCCGCCCTGTCTGCGAATGGGGAAAAACAAACTGCGTCCAGCGCTGTCCGAAAAAATTTTTCTGAATCTTTCAAAAAGATGGGTATTTCGAGGGGTATCAAGGATAGAAGTATAAATTTTTTGTATAATATTTCAGTGTGTTACTATACACACAAAAAGTTCGGATGTGGCAATGTATAGAGTACAAATCAGCCGCCATTGAGCAATTCAGGAAAGGAGATTTGCTTCAACGAGTCATAGATGATGTGTCTTCTGAAGCCGCCAATGCGGCGGAAATGAAAGCCGCGGCTTCCGGCAATCCTCTTATCCTCATGCAGGTGCAGTTGGCAAGTGATTTGCGCAAGCTGGAGGCCCTGTATTCACAGCATCAGCGCGGTCAGCACAGGATGCGGGATCGTCTCAAGTATCTTGCGTCCGCTGAATCGCGGCTTGACAGGGTGGAAGCGGACTATGCCGAAAATATCCGGATCAGGGACTTCAGCACGCGCACGGTCACGGAAAAGGGAAAAGAGAAGATTCTGGTGGAGCTGGTGCATGAGGGAAAAGTGTTGGGAGACAAGGACGGCGAGAAGATGCGGGATATTCTGGTGGGCGGCATCAAGGAAGTCACCAGAAATTCCAGTGCAAAGGTTCTTTTTGGGACGTATCGCGGCTTCAAAATGACCATTATCAGAAGTCTGGGCCTCTCTTCGTATGACGGCTTCCGGATCATTCTCCAGGGCGCGGGCGACCAGCAATTCCAGCCCGACAATCTGCGCTACAGCTTTGACGACAAGCTCAGCCTGTCCGGTCTGTTTCAGCGCGTGGACAACTTTCTCGGCAAGGGGCTGGATGAGGCCGTCGCCAGGCAACGTGAGAACGCCCGGCAGGAAATTGCCGAAATGGAAACCGTCAAGGCCGCTCTCGGCAAGGAGTTTCCCCAGCAGGAGGAACTTGCCCTGACGAGGGAAAACCACACCGCTGTCATGCGCGAACTGAAGCGGATGCAGGATGACGCCAACTATGTCTCCACCTGGACGCCGAAAACCTCTCTTGCCGACGGACAGCCGACGACAGCGGAAGCGCCACAACCGCAGGAGAACAGTGCTGCCGTCGAATCTCCCGCCAAACAGCCGGAGGAACAGTGTCACACGCTGAAATACGGCGAAGGTGAAGGACGAACGGAATATCTCGTCACCAATCAGCACAACGGCACTATCCGAGACAGGTATATGTTGCATCGCACCTATTTCAGCGAGCATGTCGGTTCACTCGGACAGGGGATGTATGAGGACGGCCAATGGCACAGCACGTCCAGCGCCCCGCGTGGCGTCCATCTCAAAAGATTCGAGACGGCGGAGGAAGCCCTGGGCGTCGCCCGCGAGGATGCCGCACGGCGGGGCCTCAAGGAAACGCCGCCCGCCGAAGCTGCCGCGCCGGTATCGGCGCTGAATGGCGCAACCTTCCGGGAGCGGCTTGCCAGGGCCGGTTTTCGTCCAACCGGCAGTGATTTTTACGGCAAGGACGAACACTCCAGGACAATGGATGCGGGCGACGGCGGCATCTTCCAGATGCGGATTTTTCATACCGCCGACAATCAGACAGGTCTGCGTGTTCAGTACGAAAAGTTCAACATGATCGACGGCTCGCGCACGGTCAACGCTCAATTCGGCACGCTGGATGAGGCGCTGGACTTCGTCGGCGGTTATCAGGCGCCTGCGGAATGCCCGGCGGCTCCTGTGCCGGAGGAAACGCTTGTGCGCGGCATGGTGTTTTCCTCCCGGCCGCGAATGCGGTAAGAATCACCCGCCGTCATATAGTTCGGGGTTACGGCGAACAAAAACATTTGTCACTTCAACCAATAAAGCAACAAGGAGTTCATATGTCCGGTTTCATGTCTTCAAGCACAGCTCTGACGATCTGCAAGGCCGATTCCGCCGCCTCGCTTGATCTGGCCGCCCTGCGGCAACACGCCTTCACTCCTGAAATCGACGCGGACGGCAGGCGTTTCGGCTGGGTGGGCCTTGGCGATCCGCTGGATACCGACGGTTTTGAGCTGGCCTCCGTGGATGCCCGTTTCATGGGCTTTTCCTTCCGGC
>CAJTSU010000204.1 GCA_910579055.1 uncultured Mailhella sp.
CAGGCCTGTTTTGCGCAAGCAGGATGTGTTTAAATATAAAATAGATGATCAGTAAGCTGGATGGGAATACCTTTTCTGAGTGCCGCCTCAACCTGTTTGGCGGTGAGCAAATTTTCTGGACGCGCCATGCGCACCTCCCTGCTGTGCATCTTGAAAAATTGTGTACCCTGAAATATCCCCGCTGAAAGAGGTACACATCTTTTAACACAAGTTGCGCCGTATGGGTAGCCATAAAGGTACACAACAATGGACTATACTGGACGCAATCTTCTTAAAAAAATAAATCCTTTCGGATAATTAGCTATCCAAAAGGATTTATTCAAATTCAAACATGGTGGAGGCGGGGGGAGTCGAACCCCCGTCCGAGAACGATCCACGCAAGGCGTCTACAGGTTTAGTCCAGGTTTGATACTCACCTCAGGCTTGGCCCCTGAACAGGCGGCCTTTGGTCAGTCCTCCGTGTCTCCTCGCATCCGTGCCGGTGGACGCCCGCGGATGCCAGCCTGATAGGGTGTCGCCTCCCCGGCTCATCAGGCATCGGCCGGTTCGACGTGACCACCGAAGTGATCAGGTGCTCTGCCGCTTACGCAGCGAGAGCGTAATCGTAATCGTTGTTGGCAATTACTTTTGTTGCCGCTTTTTACGAGGCCAGCGGCGCCTCGACCTGCAACCCCGGCTTCCACATCCCCGTCGAAACCATTGCGCCCCCAAGGGGCTTTCCACCGAGAGGAAAACCGGCGCTCCCAACACAAGCGCATTCGATTGTGATGTTACTATAGGCATTCTTTTGTCACCTGTAAAGAGCACGCCGATACTCTGTAGGAGAATAGTGTTAAACCTATCCTTGAGCGCCGAAGGCGCGAGCGGGCCGTCCGTGGATACATGCCCCCTTATCTCTGCTGTCGCCATTCGTAAGGCTCCTTCGTCGCCTAACGACTGCCGCTCGCCCGTGTGGATCGCGGGCTGCTTTACGGCAACGGACATTGCCACCCATGCCGGAGCAAAACAACACACTACGCACAGCGTCGTCAGCACGGTCTCCTACAGCCACAGCCGATCAGGGCGGAGAGGGAGAAAAAAAAACGTCGCAGGAGAAAATTTCAGTTGACAGTAATTAGATATCGAACTAGATATGTTCCCGGCAAGTGGTTTGATATCTAACTTATTTGAAAAGGTGAACGATGCAACACGTTTTTGTTGCGGAAATAAAATTAGATATCGAATCAGTTTTCAGGGGCGTGCGCATCAAGGCGCGTGCTGAAGACAGTGTTGAGGGTATACTGAAACCAACACCATTTAACCAAGGCTGGAAGAAATGAACAGGATTCTGGTTTCTGTCGCGGCAGGAGTTGTCTTGTGTATGACTGGTCTGGCTCAGGCCGCCGATATTTCTCTGACTCAGGGAAAGGTGATCAGCAAAAGAGCGGGGAACGTCACCCTGCATGATTATGTAACCGATACCGGCGGGGCCGCCCAGATTGTGGAAACGGATCGTCTGGTCATTTTTGACGTACCCGGCAATGCTCCGCAAAACAGGGAGTTCAAGGCGCTGGTGGAAGCGCTGGGCAAGCCGGTGGAAGCTGTGGTTATCTCCCACGCGCACGATCATCATTGGCTGGGTGCGGATACACTGTTCCCCGGCGTGAGGATATACAGCCTGAATGCCGCGTCGATAAACGGCGAAGAGGGCATGAAGGCGCTGGAAGGTGCGAAAGCTTCCATGGGGGAGGAGATGATTCCTTACACTTCCGTCCCCAGGGTGGAACAACTTGCTGACGGCAAGCACACTATTGGCGGAGTGGAATACCTGTTTACGTCTTTGCCGGATTCGGGCGCGTCCATTATTGCCCTGCCCGCTGAAAAAATGGCTATGGTGCATCATCTCGGCTATGTGGGCGTACATGTGCCCATGCCTCCCTTTGCTGCTCGTCTGGCCCAGTTGGAAAAGCTGCAAAACGAAGGCTATGCCTGGATTGTGGCCGGGCACGGCACGCCTTCCGACAGCCGGGATTTCATCGCTCATGTTGCTGAATACTATGCCTTTGTCGAGAAGGCCGTGAAGGAAGCAGGCAGTCCGGAAAAGGCCAGGGCGATAATTGTTGCGCAATACCCCGACTATGGTCTGGTTCCCTTGCTTGACGTCTTTTTGCCCATGCTGACGGGCAAATAGTTCTCCGCTGGAGCGCAGCCCCTTCCGTCATACATGGAAGGGGCTGCGTCGCACGGATGCACAGGCGTATTATGCGCCGTCTGAGATGTTCTCCGCGAAGGCGACAAATTCATCCCCGCCGAGTCAAAATACGATATCATCCTTACGAAACGCCTGATTCAGAACATCGGCAAAAAAGCGGAGAACGGCCTGTCTGTCAGTCAAAATCTGCGAGCAGAGTGCCTACATTAAGAGAACCAAACGTCATCAGGCGGTATTCCGAACGGATTCTTGCCATGGCCTCATAGAGATCCGGCGAGGAAATTCCGTTGTAGATGGAGCTGTGCGCCTCGATAAAGGCGGTCAGCGTATCGCAGACCTTAACCAGCTTGCCGTCCTTGGGGTCAAGGCGGTTGGCATTGCAATCCTGGTGCAGCTCGTCAAAAGACGAAAGGGCGTGCGTTGTGCCTGACGCGTCACGGATGGTTTCCTTGAATTCCGAACCCACGTCCACGCCGAGGTAATAGCTCAGGCGGTCACGGATATCCTCGTAGCCTGCTTCAGCCAGAGGGACAAGCACGCGCCGCTGAAGTTCCTCTTCCTCACATTGATGAATGATGGCCGCGAGTTGTTCCACTGAACGCTTCACCGGGGTGATGATGTCGCGGGTCAGCAGTTCGGGCAGGTCATGGAACAGCCCGCAGAAGAAATTGTTCAGCCTTCGGGCCTCGCAGGTTCCGAGCATCAGGCTGAGGAAGTAGGCGTAGGCCGCGACTACGAACATATGTCCGAGCACCGAAGTTTCCGGAATGCGGGGTGTTTGCGACCAGCGGATTTGAAAGCGCAGCTGTCCGCACAGGTTGGCTGTGCGAACCAGAGCATTGCCCGTACCCGCCAGAAGTTCGCCCACGCCGTCCAGATCGCGCATGGCCTGAAGCTGTTCCGTGAAGGAGGCGTCGATATCCCGCAGTTCTTCATCAAAATAGTTCAGCGGGCGGATAAGGTTAAATTCCCATTTTGAGGCATACAGGTGTGCGGCGCGCAGAATGCGATCCGCAGTGGCGGGATGTTCGGCGGCTTCGCGCACCGGGCGGGTATGGTAGTCCACAAGGCGCTGCCAGAATTCTTCGCTCAGCGGGCGCACGCGCGGCTCAAGTTCAGCCAGTACCCAGGCCGTAAGCTGAGAATACTGTTCCTGGTTTTCTTTTATTCTGTAAAAAATGGGCGGCTTGATGTCGGTGATGACCAGACGGTAGAAATAGTCGAACAGGCCGCCCTCAATAACTTGCCTGCCCAGGGTCAGCCGTTCCTCTTCGCCCAGTTTGCGGCATTGAAGCTGATAGAGCAGGAAGGCTGTAATCATCTTGTGCGCCTGCTTGTCCACTTCATACAGTTCCACAGGGCGCAGCTTATCGTTCCAGCGTCTCATGCTGGAACCGGAGAAAACAAATTGCAGCAGGCTTTTTCGCAGGGATTGCATAATGCCTCGCTTGATTTTTAATTGTTTCCGTGTTAATTAGATGAATTCACGCGGCCCCGCAAGCCCGGAAACAGCCTTCCCCGTTGGCTGGAGGGCGGAAAGGGACGCTTTTTTAGATGATCTTCGTCTGCACACGCCGAATTCCGACGTGAACGCCGCCGTTGATTGTCTGGTTTTGTGTTTTTTTGTTGACACTGCTCTGTGAAGAGCATACACATTCGGTCTTTGCTATTGAGCGAGACAGGAGAATACAGAATGAAAACGTTCAGCCCCACGCCGGAAAACATCGACCGCCAGTGGTATGTTGTGGACGCCAGTGACCAGGTTCTCGGTCGTCTGGCTTCCCGGATTGCCCATCGCCTGCGCGGCAAGCACAAGCCTGAATTTGCCCCGCATATGGACAACGGCGACTTTATCGTCGTGGTCAACTGCGAAAAGATTCGCGTGACCGGCAACAAGCTCCAGAAGAAAGTTTACTACAGCCACAGCGGCTGGGTCGGCGGCCTGAAGGAAACCACCCTGGAAAAGAAGCTGGCCGCGAAGCCCGAAGATGTGCTCCGGCTTGCCGTTCGCGGCATGCTGCCCAAAAATCGCCTTGGCCGCGCCATGCTGAAGAAACTGAAAATTTATGTCGGCGCTGAGCATCCCCATGCCGCGCAGGAACCCAAGCCTCTGACCTTCCAGAATTAGGAGCGCGAGCCATGTCTACCTCGTTTGATTACGGCACCGGTCGCCGCAAGACGGCTACCGCCCGCACCCGCCTGTATGCCGGTGGGGGCCAGATCGTGGTGAACGATCGCCCCATGGAAGAATATTTTCCCCGCAAGACTCTGCAGATGATCATTCGCCAACCTCTGGCTCTGACCAAAACCCTCGAACGCTTCGATGTGAAGGTCAATGTCAGCGGCGGCGGCACTACTGGTCAGGCTGAAGCCGTGCGCCACGGTATCTCCCGTGCGCTGTTGCAGGCTGATCCCTCTTTGCGCGCCGTTTTGAAGCGCGCAGGCTTCCTTACTCGCGACGCCCGCAAGAAGGAACGCAAGAAGTACGGTCTGGCCGCAGCCCGCGCCCGGTATCAGTACTCCAAGCGCTAAAAGCCGTTTTCTCCAGTCCGCCGGCAGGCCGGATATCCGGTCTGCTTTTGGCTTACAAGCCCCGAAATCTCCTCCCGATGGGAAGAATTTCGGGGCTTTGCATTTGGCGCACACGCGCTGCTTTTATCATGTTCAACTATCTTATAAAAAACAATGCTCTATTATAGCGTGGTGTTGAAACAGCGTCAGGGACGCTTTGAGCGACGCCCCCCGCCGCATGATAAGGCGGCAGGAAGGGGAGGATCGGAGTGCGAGCGCAGCATTTTCCCGCGCAAAGCACAAGCGAGAGCGAGTACCGGCAACGCCGATCGAGCGTCATCAGCAGGTCGCGGAAAAAAGGGGGCGCGGAGCGGAGCCTTTGGGCGGCAACGCCGCGCGAAGGCGCAAGAGAGCCTGCCGTGGGTATACATGCTGCCTTATCTCTGCTGTCGCCATTCGTAAGGATCCTTCGTCGCCTAGAGTATTTTGCGATTGAAAGTATCTGCCAGCCAGGATCCTGTGTTCTGGCGCGCAGGTTTCACGCCTGAAGCCGGAGTTTGCTCCGCTGTCCATGC
>CAJTSU010000205.1 GCA_910579055.1 uncultured Mailhella sp.
AGGAGAGCAGAGATGAGCCTCGCTCCGCTCGACTCCGAGAGCATTTCAATGACAACATGCTCTAACGACTGCCGCTCGCTCATGTGGAACATGGGCGCTGTTAAGCGGATTTGCGGAAACAAATCCAAGACGCCTTTGGCCCGTGTGGAACATGGGGTGGCTTTGCGGCAATGAATATTGCCGCCCCGGCCGGAGCAAAGCCATACGCGCCGCGCAACGCTGTCAACACGGTTCTATGACAGAGCCAGTTAGCATCATCTTTTTTCTTCTTTTTATAAAAATGTGCTTGACAGCCAAACACAGAAGAGTAGTGTATACTTGTCCGACTCCAACCAGTGAAATGGAAGAACACAAAAACTCCCAAAACGATCAGCAAGGCAAGGTCGGACATGGATTGAAATTTTCGGCACGAAAGGCAAAACCGAATAACCTCACAGATGCCGGATCAGAGGGCGGGTC
Organism: uncultured Mailhella sp.; assembly: GCA_910579055.1. GTDB lineage: Bacteria > Desulfobacterota > Desulfovibrionia > Desulfovibrionales > Desulfovibrionaceae > Mailhella. The sequence goes on from CAJTSU010000205.1 coordinate 460, forward strand.
AGCAAGAAACATTTTTTATGAAAACATAAAAAAGTTCTTGACAACATAACCCGGACGCGTAATGTAGACTTGAACGGAATGGACTCAAAACAAAAAAAACTTCAAACCGAATCCACTCCGCTCACAAAAGCAAGTATTTCTGAAACCAACACAAGGAAGAGTGCATACAAAAAAACGTTTTTACATTTCTTTTTTTTCCATCATAGCGGATGATGAAATCAAAAAACGTATGTTTTTGTAGAGTACTATTATAGAATTGTCTTCAGAGCTGGAGACAAGGTGATCTTTGTCACACTCTGAAGAACCTTTACCCCCCCCCCGGCAAGGAGGTTCCGGGAAAGTATCTGTTCTGTTTCAGCTGTTTGTCATTTGTCTCTTTTTGAGGAGGACCATCATGAGCGTAAAAAAAATTGAAGCGGACGTCATCATCCTGGGCGGCGGCAGCGCGGGCACCTTCGCGGCCATCAAAGCCAAGGAAACCAACCCCAATTGCCGGGTCGTTGTTGTCGACAAGGGCCCCATTGAAACCTCTGGCGCCATTGGACGCGGCATGGACGCCCTCAACATCGTCTCCGTGCCCGGCTACGGAACCCCGGAAGACGTTGTTGAAGCCCTCACCAAGGTCACGGAAGGCATCATCGACCAGGAATGCGCCTATGTGCTCGGACGCGATTCCCTGCCCATCATTAAAGATCTGGAAAAGTACACCGACCGCAAGCCCGGCGACCTCTTCCCCCTGGACAAGAACGGAAACTACAAGTGCAGCTTCCTGCATCCCACAAACAAGGCCCTGTATCTCGCCATGGACGGCGAAGACATCAAGCGCGGCCTCGCTCGTGAAGTGCGCAAGCTCGGCTGCACCGTTCTCGACCGCACGCCCGCCTGCCGCCTGCTCACCGACGACAACGGCAAAATCGCCGGCATCTTCGCCTTCAACATGCGCAGCGGAGACTATTACCAGATCGAAGCTCCCGCCGTGGTCATCACCGCGGGCTGCGTGGGCAAGTTCGGCATGCCGCGCGACGGATACCTCAGCGGTATTTACGAGTTCCCCGGCAACACCGGTGACGGTTTCGCCATGGCCTACCATGCCGGCGCCGAAATGGTGAACATGGAGTGCTTCCAGACCAACCTGCTGATGAAAGACTTCAACGGCCCGGCCTGCGGCTATGTGGTCATTCCCCGCGGCGGCTACGGTGTCAACGCCCTGGGCAAGAAGTACTGGTCACACGGCTACTGGTCCGGCGACATGTTCCTGGCCGTGTGGCGCGAGTTCATGGAAGGACGCGGCCCCGTGTACCTCAAGCTCGACCATCTGCCCGAAGAAACCCTCAAGGGTCTGGAAAAAGTGCTCTGGGGCACTGAACGCACCGTGCGCGGCCAGTTCCACAAACAGCGCAACGAAGACTACCACTGCTGGGACTCCGTGGAACAGGGCATGGAAGAAATTACCCTGTGCTCCGGCCACAGCAACTCCGGCATTCTGGTCAACAAGGACACGGAAACCACGGTTCCCGGCCTCTTCGCGGCCGGTGACTGCGCGGCCGTGCCGCAGCAGTACCTGACCGGCGCCTTCGTGTTCGGCGCCATTGCCGGACGCATGGCCGCCGAATACGCCGCCAAGGCCGGACGCCCCGGTTCCATGCCCAACCCCGAGCAGACCTGGCAGGAAGTCAGCGCCCCGCTCAAGATCGATGACGACAAGGGCCTGCCCGTGGAACAGGTGGAAACCAAAATCCGCACCAAGGTCAGCCAGTACCTCACCCCGCCCAAGAGCGACCCGCTCATGAACAAGATGCTGTGGTGGGTGGATCGCATCCGCCGCGAAGACCTGCCCAACGTCAAGGTCTGCGACTACCACGATCTGATCCGCGCCACGGAAGTGACCAGCATCACGGACTGCGCCGAAATGGCCGCCAAAGCCTCGCTGTTCCGCACGGAAAGCCGCTGGGGCCTCAGCCATTACCGTCTGGCCTGCCCCGAGCGCAAGGCCGAATGGGATCGTCAGTACGTTATCGTGAAGAAGAACATGAGCAGCGGCGAGATGGAATGCGAAAAGCGCGAAGTACCCGCCTACAAGTGGGATTACCCCACCCGCCTCGAATACGAATACCCGAAGATCGACCTCAATATCGGCCAGGGCTTCGTGCATCCGGAGAATGAACACACCGACCCCTGGATCGTGGAAAAGTACGACCGTGAGGGCATGGACATTCCCAAGCGCATCTTCCCCAAAATGTCCAAGAAATAGAGCAAGTTCACTTTGAAATTGTTCTGGCGGTTGCGGGCGCTCTGCCGCCCGCCGGAGAGACGCGGATCCAATCCGCCTGCGGTTCGGGAGCACCTTTTCAGATGCCCGCCGCGTTAAGATGAAAAGCTAAACTGCTCTATGGAGGCAAAGTCATGGAAAGAACTGATTGCGGCAAATACGAATGGGTCAAGGTTGATGACGACAAGTGCGTAAGCTGTGGCTACTGCGTGGAATACTGCCCGCGCGACGTATTGCGCATGGGTGAAAACAACCGCCCCTACATGGCCTACCGCGACGACTGCTGGTACTGCGACGTGTGCCGCTTTGTGTGCCGCACCGGGGCCATTGAGCTTGAAACCGTGCCGTATCTGATCCGCTGACCCTTGCGGCGGGCGGCTCAGGCCGCCCGCCCCCGAACAAGGGTATTGCGCGTGAGGGAGGGGCAACTCCCGCATGCGCGCAGGTTCTCCCGCCGCCCCGATCTCTTCCCGGAGCGCACGGACGGCGGGAGCGCACCGGACTCCATCGTTTTGCGACAAACGAAAAAGGAGAGAGGAGCGTTTGTGTCCACATCGGTTTTTCTCTACCCGCGCCCAACGTCCCGACCGGACGAAGGATGCACGGAACTCACTGAAACAGCAGTCAGCCGCCCCATGGGCGGAAGGCCGCTGTTTTGTCGTTTCGACATGGGCAACTTGAAAAGACCTATCCAACAAAAATAAGTTTGTCCAGCCGGTTCCCAACGCTTTTTTGTGAATCCGCTTTTATTTGAGAAAAAAAGGACACACGACGTTTTTTCTGTCCGCACTCCATTTTTCCACGTTATGCGCAACACAACGGATTTCCGGTCTGTTCTCCACCCGACAAGGAGACTATCATGTCCGATTCCAAGGTTGTCCAGCAGTCTTCCGAACCCGCCCTGTCCGCTTCCTCCACGACAGGCAAACTTCCTCCGGAACTAAAGCCCTACAAGGAGCCGCTTTTCCCGAAAATTGCGCTCTTTGTCGGGATTGCCCTGTATTTTGTCTTTCTTCTTGTTCCGTTCGCCGACAGCACTGTCACCCAGCGCGGCGGCCTGGCCATCATTCTGGTTGCGGCCTGGTTCTGGGCCACGGGCTGCATTCCTTCCGGCTTCGTCATGGCTGTGCCCGTATTCGGAACCGCCTTTCTTCCCGGCATGAAATTCGGAGAAATCCTTCAGACGCTTGTTCATCCCAGCCTGCCCATGCTGCTGGGCCCGGCGCTGATTGTATGCATGTGGAGCCGCTGGGGGTTCACCCGCCGCATGGCTCTTTATGTATTAAGCAAGGTGGGAACCTCCGTGCGCATGCAGGCAGTGACCTGGCTGATTCTGGCCACCAGCATCAGCTTTGTGGCAGCCAACGTGGTTATCGCCATTGCATTGACGCCCATTGTGCTGGAAATGCTCAAGGCGGTCGGGTATAATTCGCCGGAAAAGCTGCTTAAATCCAAGTCCGCCATGCTGATCATCATTGCGGTGGGCATCGGGGCCAGCCTGGGCGGCTTCCTTACTCCCATGGCCGGGGGGCAGGCGGCCATCACCTGGACGCAGCTTTGTCAGACCCTGGGCTATACCGTGCCCATGGCGCCTTTCGCGGCAAGGCTTGTGCTGCCTGTATTCCTGTCCATCATTCCTGTCGCCCTGCTTTTCGGCATTTTCCTGCCCTCGGACGCCAGGCGTTTTGAAGGTTCGGAAGATTATTTCCGTGAAGAACTCGCCAAGATGGGGCCGCTCTCCCGCTCCGAAAGCTGGGGCGTGACGATTTTTCTGTTCGCCATCATTCTGCCCTTCAGTCAGCCCCTGTGGCAGCCGCTCATCCCGGCAGGCATCGACGTCAATCCCAATCTGATTTTCGGCACCATCACCTGTATTCTGGCGCTTATCCCGGCTCCGGACAAGGGCGCGAAGGTGACGCCCTTCCCCTACGAAAAAAATGAGCGGCTGCTGGGCATGAACTCCATCAAAATTCTGCCCCTTCAGGCATTCCTGATCTGGCCCACGGCCATGAGCATATCCATTCTGGTGAACAAGACCGGGGCAAGCGATCTCATGGTGCCGTTACTGGGCAGTTACTGGGATCTTCCCCCCTACGCGGGAACCGGCCTGTTTGCCCTGTTCTGCATAGTGCTCGGCAACGTGGCCTCGGATACCGGCGCGGCGGGCATGCTGGCCCCTGTCATCGCCTCCGCCACGGCCGCGGCGGGTGAAAACCCCATTCCCTGGCTGCTCATGATGGGCTATACGGTCAACTTTTCCTTCATGGTGCCCAGCGCCACGGGCACCATGGCTCTGCCCATCGCTCTGGGCGGCAAGGCTTCCTGGCGACTACCCGTGTACGGATTCTTCTGCGCCGCTGTCTGCGGTCTGGTGTCCTGGCTGTTCTGGGGCACTGTCCACGCCTGGGATCTCAAGTTCTGGTTCACACTCTGACCCTCTTTTTAGAGCGTTTTGCGATTGAAAGTATCTACCAGTCAGGATCCTATGTTCTGGCGCGCGGGTTTCACGCCTGAAGCCGGAGCTTGCTCCG
>CAJTSU010000206.1 GCA_910579055.1 uncultured Mailhella sp.
TCCATGCCTTGTGGATAAAACTTTTTGACCAAAATTTCAAAAATTGATTTCCGTGCCTCTACAGGACGTATTAACCTGCCTTTAAAAGGCAGAACTGCAAAGAAGAACCCAAGAGTTTCAATATCGGAAAATAATGCCTCTGTTCCAGAATAGTGCTGAACATATCCTTGACCGCCGGAGGCGCGAGCGTAGCGAGCTATGGAGCGACGGCCCCCGCCGCATGGTAATGCGGCATGGAGGGGGCGAGGAGCGGTCAAATGTCACGCGGAGCGGAGCTTTCGGGCGGCAAAGCCGCCCGGAGGCGCAAGCGAACCCCATGCCGTGATAAAAATACACGTCTCGCGCAGCGCTACCAACACGGTTCTATGACAGAGCCAAAATAATAGACTGTCCCATGAATTTTTCAGGAAAATCCACGTTGCTGGGGAGCATCGCAAGATGTGATTGTTTCGCCGCCAGGCGATAATCCCAAAATAAACCGCTAGTGATGCGTATCCGTTTTTTTGGCATCACGCACAGCTCGCATGAAAACGATGCCCAGTCCACACCCGAGCACGAGCAGAACAGTATAAAGCACACCAAAAAAGATGGCGTAATCCGGGCTCCACAAGGGAAGATCCCACGGGAAGGGACTATGACCATTTTCTCCAGGCAGTAACATGATGCCTCCTTGCAAAGAACGCGCGACTCTTCAGATCAGAGCCTGTTTGGTTAACAGAGCTTATTGTACAGTATTTTTAAGAGTTTTGCCAACCCGGAATTTCACCACGTTGGCAGCGGGAATTTCGATCTGAGAACCTGTACGGGGGTTGCGGCCGGTACGGGCTTCACGCTTTTCCACCACAAGGGAACCGAAACCGGTGAGTGTCAGCTTGCCTTCTTCTGCCAAGGTTTCTTCAAAAGCGACCAGAACGGCATTCAGGGCACGTTCGGCAGAAGCCTTGTTCAGGTCAGCCTTTGCAGCTATTTTTGCGACGAGTTCAGCTTTGGTCATGTGATGCTCCTTTTAAGGAACTCAGGTTGTGGTTCGTCCCAAGCGGGCTTACCGCGTGACGGACTTGCCGTTTTTTTTGCGCTGGTGGTACGCTTTATATGCTCTTGGGAAAAGCACGTTTTAGGAGTGCCGTCAAGTACAAAAAAGCCGCAAAGCGAGGCTTTGGAACTCTTTTGGGGTCAAAGTCTCCGGCCGGCGGGTGGGGTCGATACCGACTTTTTCCAATGAGGATAACACATGTTCTACGGGAAAGCGTGTGCGCAGAAGGCTTTGCAGCTGTTTACGGCGCTGCTGGAAACAAATTTTGAGCAGCGCAGAAAGCCCTGTGGGGTCTTGAGGAAAGTCATCCTTCGGCAGGGGAGTCAGTGTGATGACGGCAGAATCCACTTTGGGTGGAGGGGAGAAGGAGCCGGGTCTGACCAGGAAGCCTTTGCGCGGGGCGGCGAAGCTCTGGATCCAGGCAGAAAGGGTGCCGTAGGTTTTTCCTCCCGGTGCGGCCAGAATACGATCGGCTACTTCTTTCTGAATCATGAATACGGCACGCACATATCCCGGAGTGCGCGAAACAATATCCCACATCAGAGGAGAGGCAATATTGTACGGCAGATTTCCGACAATTTTGCATGGCCCGATGAGTTTCTCCCAGGGATAGGCCAGCGCATCTCCATGTATGACTTCCTGCCCCATCCTCGGTATTGCGGCGTGAAGGGCTGCAAAACGGTCATCTTTTTCCAGCAGGGTCAGGCCGGCACATGGGCTTTCCCTTAGAATTCCGGTCAATGCCCCTGGCCCGGGGCCGATTTCCAGCACATGCTCGCCATCTTTAATATCCAACATGTGGACAATACGACGTACGGCAGATTCATCATGGAGAAAGTGCTGCCCCAGGCTTTTTTTGGCTGACAGTTCGTTCATATTCTAGTACCATACAATATTAAATACTTTGTATTTTAACATTAAAATCGCTTCGCTGAACGCGTGGTTTCGGCTTGTTTACAGCGGCAATACCGCCGCGCCAGGCTTGCACCTGATCGTAGAATACTAGAGAGAGTCATAGGTTTCAAAGCGCATTACAAGCCCGGCGCGCCCCTGGGTGGCAGAGCGCAGATCCGTGGTAAATCCGAAAAGTTTACGCATGGGGGCTATGCCTTCAATGGTTTTGAACCCGGCCCGTTCTGAGAGATGTTCCACGCGGCCTCCCCTCGTGTTGAAAAGGCTGATGGCGTTGCCAAGAAAATCGTCCGGCACGCTGATTTCCACGCGCATAATCGGTTCGAGAGTCAGGCTTTTTCCTTTTTCCAGCGCATCACGCATGGCCATGCCTGCCGCCATATGACATCCCGCCGGAGTCGTACGGCCTTCTTCTTTGCCAATATGAGTGACAAGAACCTCGACATCCTGAACCGGGTATCCCGTGACCGGGCCGGAAAGCAGGTTATCCAGCACGCCTTGGCGCACTTCCTCCGCCAGCTGACGCGGGAAGCCCATTCCTCCTTTTGTACGGGGAATATCCGGATCGTATTCCGGAGTGAAGAGCACCCGGTTGCCGGTGCCGCGTTCGCGGGGAGAAAGCTTCAAGATCACTTCTCCAAGATGGTGGACATTGCCGAGCTCCCGGTCGAATCGTCCTTCACCTTCCGCCGCACGGGCAAGAGTTTCCCGCATGACGACCTGTGGTTGACCGGAACGGGGGCTCAGTCCATATTCCCGCTGCATACGTTCCAGCAATACTTCGAGATGAAGTTCACCCATTCCGGAAACAATACGGTGTCCGGAACCTTCATCCAGCGCTGCCGTCAGGGTTGGGTCTTCGGCCTGATAGCGTTCCAATGCTTCATCAAGTATTTTTCCTTCTTCGCTGTTGCGCGGTTCGAGCGCAAGAGAAATAACGGGTTGACGCCCGTCCACGCGTTCGAGCAGCAGCGAGGAGCGCGGAGCGGTAATGGTATCGCCCGTGCGCGCGCTGCGCAGCCCCAGTACAGCGACGATATCTCCGGTCAGAGCTTCGGAAAGCTGTTCACGGCGATCAGCATGAAGACGAAATATTCGGGAGATTCGCTCATCTGTTTTCCGGCTGGCATTACAGACGCTATCGCCTTCTCTCAGTGTTCCAGAGTAGATGCGAAGTAGGGCCAACTTACGTTTTTCTTTAAGTTGAACTTTAAAGACAAGGGCAACCGGATCTCCGGCCGGATCGGGATCGACAATGACGTCTTCTCCGTGTTTCGTCCCCAAAGGGGCGGGCACATCAAGAGGAGAGGGCAGATAGCGGCCTATGGCATCCAGCAGAGGCTGCACGCCTGTATTGCGCAGAGCTGATCCGGCCAGCAGCGGACAGGCCCGGTGCGCAAGCGTAGCGCGACGCAGGGCGGCATGGATGTCCTCTTCCGTGAATTCTCCGTCAAGATAGCGTTCCATGAAGGTATCATCGACGTCAGCCAGTCCTTCCAGCAAACGCTCGCGCCAAGGAAACGCCAGGCTGCTTTCTTCCTTTGTCAGCTCTCGTATTTCCATGCTGACACCCTGATCCGCCTGACTGAATTCCAGAAAGCGCAAGGAGATCAGGTCAATGATGCCCTGAAATGCGTCTCCTTCTCCGGCTGGAATATTGACAGCGAGAGGATTTGCTCCAAGCCGCTCTTGCAGAGCATTGACCACTGCGGAAAAGTCTGCTCCGATTCTGTCAATTTTATTAATGAATGCCAGCTTGGGGACTCCAAAATGCTCCGATTGCTTCCAGACAGTTTCCGACTGTGGTTCGACTCCGCCCACAGCGCAAAAAACTCCGACTGCTCCGTCCAGAACGCGAAGAGAACGCTCAACTTCAATAGTGAAATCCACATGACCAGGAGTATCAATGATATTGAGCGCATAATTTCCCCAGCAGCAGGAGGTCGCCGCTGCTGCAATGGTTATGCCGCGTTCCTGTTCTTCGGGCATGAAATCCATGGTGGCTGTGCCGTCGTGCACTTCTCCCATGCGGTGAATTTTGCGGGTATAGAACAACATGCGCTCTGTCAGCGTGGTTTTGCCCGCATCGATATGGGCAATAATGCCGATATTGCGCATATTCCTCATGTGTTCAAGCTGTTTTGACGCTGTTTTGCCCACGGTACGGCTCCTGGAGCGGTTTGTGCTTGATGTTTGCTCACGTCAACTGTGGATGAAGCAGGCACGAAGGGTGCAGGTGCGAAAATATTCCGGTTTCAAAAGAGGGTGAATCCAGCAGGTTTCCAGACCCGGTCCGAAAAAAAGAGGGGAGCATGTGCCCGACGCATCCGGAAACCCGTCAGGATGCTCCTGCACAAAGTGAGCGGCAATGCCACATTCTTCGCGGTCGAGGATTTGTGCATCTCCGTGTGCCCAAGTGATGATATCTCGTCGGAGTACATTCTCATGTTTTTCGCGCGCCCCCTTTTCGTCAGCGGTGCGGGTAATGGAAAGGCGTGGTGCCGTGTCATCCTGCCACAGTTGAAGCTTTAATATACCCGCTGTTTGACGCGCAACCGAGAGACCTGAGTCCTCATTTGTTGCAGAGGGGAAAAGCAGAACTCGCCCGTCAGAATTTTGTGCGTGCAGTTCCCGGAGCAGCCTGGGGACGTCGCCAGTGTTGGAAGGGAGGATGAAAAAGTCTTCCAATCCGGCCAGTTCGATTGCGGCGCACAGGGCAGGGGAGGGAGCTGTGTCCAGGCTGGTTATAATGATTCTACCCACTCCGGCCAGTATCGCGGGCAGAATTGCAGCAATAAAGCGCGCAGGAGAAAGGTAGTCCGGGGACAGAAGTGCAAATAGCCACGCGGCAGGGCGAGAGCTCAAAGTGTGCACAAAACCGGTATGCGAATTTTCAAGACGGGTATCAAAGCTGGAGGCTGATTCTCCCCAGAGGTGAAATGCAAAAGCTATCGCCGTTTTAAGGCCGGCTCTGAAATCGGAAGGGCAAGCTTCATAGGCTGCGGCCTGTTTCTCGTCCGGCTGACGTAAGGCGTCGAGCCAGGCGGGCAAAGTTATGATGTTCTCCGGTGATTTCGTCATATGCGAGTTCTCCTCTTTTGAACCGGATGTTTTTGCATTACGTGGGGATTTGGTTCACGTCAATGCTTTGCCGAAGCGAACCAACCCCTTGGCTGGGGTAATCTTACTTTTGAATTGCTCATGGCACCGGGTAAAGCGGGAATCTCCTCTGTTCGCTTTGTTCTTAGAGCGTTTTGTGATTGAAAGTATCTGCCAGCCAGGATCCTATGTTCTGGCGCGCAGGTTTCACGCC
>CAJTSU010000207.1 GCA_910579055.1 uncultured Mailhella sp.
AACTACTCGTTTCCCCCTGAAGGGGGAGCTCTCAAACCACAAAGGAATTTTTGATGAAACCGCTGTACAAGGAAAAATACCCCCATGTCTTCCAGCCCCTGACCGTCGGACGCAGGGGACAGCTCACTTTCAAGAATCGCCTGATGGTTCCTCCCATCGGCTCGCAGGGCGATATTGTGGATTCCCATCACCGTCTGAATCGGGACGGCGTGGAATTTTACATGCAGTTCGCGCGCGGCGGCGCGGCCTGTTTCACTGTGCCCATGGAAATCCCTCCCAACGGGGGACACAGGGGCGATCTCGTCCTGGACGACAAGGTGGACGGCTTCATCTACCTGCATAATCTCCAGCGCCCGGCCCATATGTACGGCGCAAAAACGCTGTGCGAAATCTACCATGCGGGCTGCTGCATGCTGCCGGAAACCGGCTACACGATCATGAGCGCCAGTTCCTTTGTCTATAACGGCAACCAGGTGAAGGAAATGGACGAAAAGGATATGGAGAACGTCACCCGGATGTACGTTGACGCGGCCGTGCTGGCCATGCGATCCGGCTTCGACGGCATCTGCCTGCATTACGGACACGGGTGGCTGATGAACAATTTTCTCTCCCCCCTGAGTAATCACAGAACGGACAAATATGGCGGCAAGGTGGAAAACCGCATCCGCTTCCCCAAAGCCGTCATCAGAGCCATCCGCGAGGCCATCGGTTACGACATGATCATCGAATTGCGCATAAACGGCTCGGACAAAAAAGAAGGCGGCATCACTCCGGACGACGCGGCCTTACAGGCCCTGCTGTTTGAGGATGAAGTCGACATGATCCATGTCTCCTGCGGAACTCGCCTGGACGCCTTTGCCCGGCCAAAGATGCATCCCACCTGCTTTGTACCCGACGCGCACAACGCGGACGCGGCTGAAACACTGAAAAAGGCGGGGGTCAAAATCCCTGTGGGCGTCGTGGGCGCCATCAGCAGCGCGGCTCTTGCCGACCGGCTCATTGCCGAAGGCAAATGCGATTATGTGCTGGTGGGGCGGCAGTCTGTGGCTGACCCTGCCTGGATCAACAAAACGCGCGAAGGACGCGAGGAAGATATTCGCCCCTGCATCCGCTGCGACTATTGCCTGGACGGCGGGCGCCGCAGTTCCCATACCACGCAGGTGAGCATTTCCCATACCTCTACCTTTGACGGGCATTGCTCTGTCAATCCCTTCTTCCGCCAAGGCTATTACAAGCTGCACATGCTCGGCCCCACCACGCCGAAAAAAGTAGCCGTGATCGGCGGAGGCGTGGCGGGCATGCAGGCGGCGCTCAGCGCTTGCGAACGCGGCCATGACGTTACCCTGTTTGAAAAAACGGACAGGTTGGGGGGACAGCTTTTCTTTTCCGACCATATGGCGTTCAAAAATCACATACGCGATCTGCGCGACTACTTCATTACCCAGCTGCGCAAAAGTTCCGTAACCGTGCTGCTGAACACGGAAGCCACACCGGAACTGGTATCTGACGCGGATTTTGACGCGGTGATTGTGGCTCTGGGCGGCATACAGACTGTTCCCTCCATACCCGGCGTTGACTGTTCCACCGTACGCATGGCCTGGGATGTTTTCGGTCATGAGGAGGAACTGGGGCGCAACATCGTTATCGTAGGCGGCGGTTCAGTGGGATGTGAGCTTGCCATACACCTGGCCTCGAAGGGGCATAAACCGATCGTGCTGGAAATGACGGAATGGCTTGCCGCCTCCTCCCAGATTTCCGAACGGATGAGCATCCGGGAACAGTTTGAACTGCATGGGATCGACACGCGCATGGAAACCCTCTGTATCGGTATCGAACCATGTGGGGTTCGGGCGCGGGCAAAGGACGGCGGCGAATATCTGATCGAAGCGGACAACGTCATCATCAGCGCCGGAACCACGTCCCGATCCCAAGCCCGCGACGCTTTCGCCAATGTGGCCTTTGACGTGATCAACGTCGGTGACTGCGACAGCGTGGGCACCATCCGCACCGCCATTGAATCCGGCTGGGACGCCGGAGCGCGGATTTAGGGCATTTCACCGTTGAAATTGCTTCCCTTCCCCGCACGCCGCAAAGGGACATTTCGTGTGAAAACAGGTTGTGCGGCGGGCAGGCTCCGGCTTGTGCCGCCTCGCCGCGCAACCCAATCAAGGAGAATAATCATGACACCACGTTCCCTGCTCCATGCCTGTGCCGTGACGGTTCTGGCCATTGTGATTGTGTTCCCCTCCGCTGTTTCCGCCAGAGAAATCCTGCGCTTTGCCAACACCGGTGGCCCCAATGACGACTATACCTTCGGCTGCAACGAATTTGCCAAACGACTGAAAGAACTTTCCGGAGGAAATTTCGACGTTAAGGTCATGAGCAACGGCGTATTGGGCAATGACCGCGTTGTCTGCGAAATGGCGCAGCAAGGCTCACTGGACATCGCTCTGGTGGGTCAGAGTCAGTTCAATCTTTTCGTCAAGCCCATTCTGGCCATGGATCTGCCGTACATGGTGGCCTACGAAAACAATCAAAAGGTGCTTGAGGCCTTCAATCCCGGAGGGCCGCTCTATGAATATGTAGACGCCGAAGCGGCCGGAGCCGGGCTTAAACTTCTCATGACGCTGGATACGCCGTTCCGTTCCTATGCCTTCAGCTCCGGAGTCAATGTCACCGGCCTGGATAGCGTGAAGGGACGCAAGGCCCGCGTCACCATGAGCCCCATTGAAAAGGCCTTTGTCAACGCCCTGGGCATGAATCCCTGTCCGCTGGGCTGGACGGAGGTTTATACCGCGCTCCAGCAGGGCACCGTTGACGGCGAGCTGATCAATGTCGGCACGTTCGCTTCCGGCAAGCGGGATGAAGTCGAAAATACCATTCTGCTGACCCGGCACAACATGGCCAAGATTTTCGTGGTCATGAACCGGAAAAAGTTCGACGCCTATCCGCCCGAAGTCCGGGCGCAGATCATGCGGGCCGCGACCGAGGCCCAGCAGGAAGAATGGAAGGTAAGTGCCGAATTTGACCGAAAGGGCGTTGAATACTGCAAGGAAAGAGGCGTCAGGCTTATTGAGCTGACGCCGGAAGAAAAGGCCCGTATGGCCGAACTGATGAAGCCCGTCTATGCCGAATACGAAAAGCGGCTTGACTCTGCCTTCGTCCAGTTGCTCAAGGACGTGCAAAAGTAGCAATGTCCCGATATTCCCTGCCGGGAGGCAAAATCTCCCGGCGTCTCCCCTGACCCAGGAGTCCTCCATGACAACGCGTTTGGGACGCCTCCTTCGCCGGCTGGACGAACACGGGGAAAAACCCGTCATTGTCGTATCCTGCCTTGCGGCCCTGCTGCTCATTCCGTATCAGGTCTTTGTCCGCTATTTCCTCGGCACATGGTTCCATATGAACGTCGATACTTCGGCGGTGGAAGAACTCGCGCTCTTCAGCCTCATATGGGGTATCTATTTTGCCGTCCCCCTGGTCATCAAGCGCAGGGAAAATATCAGGATGACGGCCTTTATCGACGCCTGCATACCCGCGCGCTACCACAGTTTCATCCTTATCCTGAACAACATCGCCACGTTTGGCCTGACCGCGCTCATCGTTTTTCTGTCCATCCGCCTGATCCGGCTGCAATTCACCTTCCCGCAGGAAACGGCCACCCTGCGCATTCCCTATGCTATCCCCTACTCCATTTTGTTTTTCGGCTTTCTGTGCATGAGCATCCGCACGGTACAGGACACCGTCAGGCTGATCCGTGAAACGGGCCTCCGTGCATTCGCCTTTGCTCTGCTGCTCTGCTCCGCGTTCATTTCGCCCCTGTGGTTGATGGAACTCGAAACCACGCCGGTGTTGATCGGATCGCTGTTCATCCTCATGTTCCTGGGCGTTCCCATCGCCGTATCACTGGGCCTGGCGGGAACCTTCGCGATTGTCGCCTCGGGTTTTCTCCAGCTCAATGTCGTGGGGCAGACGGCATACAACGCCCTGGATTCCTTCCCCATGCTGGCCGTCTATTTCTTTGTCCTCGCCGGTATTTTCATGGGCAAGGGCGGCCTCTCCGCCCAGCTGATCGGGCTGGCGGATCTGCTGGTGGGCGGATGTACCGGCGGGCTGGCCATGGCCACCATTGTGGCCTGCATGTTTTTCGGAGCCATATCCGGATCAGGCATCGCCACTGTGGCGGCCATCGGCATGATCACCATTCCGGCGATGATTGAACGGGGTTATTCCCCTGCCTTTGCCTCCGCCGTGGTTGCCGCCGCGGGAGGCATCGGAGTCATGATTCCGCCGTCCAACCCCTTTGTGCTCTATGGTGTCATTACACAGGTTTCCATCGGCAAACTGTTCATGGGCGGCATTGTGCCCGGTATCGTCACAGGCCTGCTTCTGATGCTCGTTTCCTGGTGCATTTCCCGGAAAAACGGCTGGCGTGGGGAAACGCGCAGGCATACCCGGCGTGAAGTATTATACGCGCTGTGGAAGGCCCGCTGGGCGCTGATGATCCCCGTCATCATTCTCGGAGGCATCTACGGCGGCATCATGACTCCCACGGAAAGCGCGGGCGTGGCCGCTCTGTACGCCTTCATCGTCAGTTACTTTGTACTGGGCGGCATTACCCGCAAGACGCTTATCCCGGTACTGGTGGACAGTGTGGTAACCAGCGCCGCTGTGCTCTTTCTCGTGGCCATGGCCGGCATTTTCGGCTATGTCATGGCCATTGAGCAGATTCCGGATCGCATCGCGGAATGGATGCTGGGCATCACCACCAACAAATATGCCATGCTGATGCTCATCAACGTGCTTCTGCTCGTGGTGGGCGCGCTTATGGAATCAGCCTCGGCTACCATCATTCTTGCGCCCATCCTTATGCCCGTTATGACAAGGCTTGGAGTGGATCCCGTGCACTTTGGGGTCATTATGGTGTGCAATCTGGCCATAGGTTTTGTCACTCCGCCCATCGGTCAGACCCTGTTCGTCGCAGGCGCCGTTTCCGGCGAAAAAACGGAGAAAATAGCCTTGGCCGCGCTGCCGCTCATCGCGGCCATGATTCTCATGATTCTTCTTGTCACCTATGTCCCCCCGCTGTCCATGTATCTGACGCGCTTTGTCTAGAGCGTTTTGCTCTCGAAAATATCTGCCAGCCAGACCCTATGTTCTGGCTCGCGGGTTTCACGCCTGAAGCCGGAGCCATGCTTTGCTGTCCATGCCTGTACGCCCTGCGGGCTACAGGCACGGCCCTGCGGG
>CAJTSU010000208.1 GCA_910579055.1 uncultured Mailhella sp.
GTCAAGGGATGCCAACTTAGAAATAATGCGCGAAACTTTTGCAATTAGACACTAGCGTTGTAGCGGCCCTTATCATTCGTCAGTTGATGAAATAAGAGCGCCCCTGTGAGAGACGACCACTCTCACAGGGGCTGGAAACTGGATTACCTATAATCCGGGGAACTGGCCCAAGGGGCCGGGGTGTTACCAGCACTCTCGGCCCTGCCTCTTCTAAATAGGGGCTTTGACGGGCTTTGGCAAGTGGCTTTTCAAGCAAAGGCTTCCGCCGCCTTCACGATAAAGGCGGAGCGGGTAAGCCCCCGCTCCCTTGCTGCTCTGTCAATACGGTTGCGCACATAGACGGGCATGGAAATATTGACCGGGACGACTTTCTGGTCAAGGAAGTCGAAATTGATATCCACCAGCATGAGCATTCCCCCCTGTGCCTCCTCCGACTGCGCAACTTCCTCGAAGCTGGCGGCAACCGGCGGCTCAATTTCTTCTCCGTCAGCCCACAACTCGACGGCCTCCTGAATGTTGCGGGGCACTTCGTCCAGAGTATCCGCCGCGCTGAAACACCCCGGGAAATCCGGCAGGGTCACGCCATACGCCGTTCCCTGTTCCTTGTGGATTATGGCAATATATTTCATATGTCCCTTGTGAGGGGGGCCGAAGCCCCCTCGGATTAGAATTTTATCTTGGCCTGCGCCTCGATGTTACGCAGAGTTCCCGGCGGCAAGTCTTTTTTGGGATGGGGAACAATAGTCATCCTCCCGTCCGGATGCCGCATCTTTATGTGGCTTCCCTTTTGACTCACCTTGACGAACCCTTCCTTTGCCAGCCGTTGGAGAACTTCCCTGCTGTGCATGGAATTTTTATACGCATGATGCGCAATGAAGTCAAGAAAAAATGCGTATGATACGCAAAATGTTCCTGTACACTTTTACCCGCGCCCGTACTGTCTGCCGATCTTGTATCCCGCATCCAGCGCCCTGTACGCGGCAAGCAGGCTGTCATCCGCCGCGCAATACAGTTGATAAAGGGCGTCATAGATTTCCCTTTCGTCAAGCGTCATACGCATGGACTTTCCGCCGGGGTGACAGAACAGGCGTACCACATCCCGCGCGGCTCCGACTCCGGTCATGAGGCTCTGTATCTTCCTGAGCGCGTCCTTTCGGCCTGTGTGCATGTCAGCGGGGAAATCCATGCGGAAGGCGGGCGCGGGAGAAAGAGCGGTCGACGCGGTGGGGAGCGCCTGCTTTCCCTCGGTCACGTCCAGTTGCGTGAGGTAGGCTACGGCCTCGGAAAGGCGGGACTGCGGAAGCTGGCAATACTTCGCCAGGCGGAAATGGTTGTTGAAGCGGCTCCACGTTTTCGGGTACAGCCCGCCGCGTTGTTCTCTGGGCAGGGCTTCAACCTTCGCTCTGACTATGGCCTGCAACGTGCATTGCTGGTCGGGGGTGAGGGGAGCGTCGGGAGCCGTAAATTCTGAAATGGACAAATTTCGAAATTTGTCCATTTTGGTGTTTTCGACAGGTTCATTTCGGTGTTCCAGCTCTTCCCTCATGGCGTTGAAGGCATCAATGTAGGCAAGCTTCATGCCGAGAGCTTTCTTGCCCGTGTACCCCATCACCAGAAGGATGAAGCCATCAAAATAGACGGTGAACATGGGGCGTTTTTCACCTTTAGCATCCATGTATTCAACCTCCGCAAAATTGCGGGCGTTGAATTCTTCCGGGCAGTTAGAGGACAAATTACGGATAGACTTGATTACATCATCATGCCGCTTGTCAAAATGTTCGGCGATGTCAAGGGAAGTTGTCGCGGGGCGATTGTCCACAAGGACAACCTGGGGTGTGGTGAGCATTTCTGCTGCGGTCATGGGAAAACTCCTAAATTTTCTGATTCCTTTTGCATTGCCCAAAAGGAAAGGCATGGAGCTCAGAACCGTTTAGGAACGGCTGGGGCGTTACCGCTACCCAACTCCATGCCAATATCGAACGCGGCAAGAATACCACGTCACAGGGCACGAAAAAAGCCATTGACAAACGGAATGGCAACCGTCCTAAGGAGTTTCTGAGGCTCCGTGCCTTCACCACGCCACAAAAACGGGGAAATGTCAAGATGAAAGATTTCTTGACATAATATCAAAAAATAATATCATATTTTCATGAAAGCGAAACACCAGAAAACCTTGCAGCTCATTTTTCAGCGCCCGGTTTGCGGCAGTATTCGGTGGGCTGATATTGAAGCTCTCTTTGTTGCCTTGGGAGCGGAGATAACGGAAGCTGAAGGCTCGCGTCAGTGCGTCAGGCTTTTCAATGACCGGCGTGTGTTTCACAGGCCGCCCCCTTCCCCTGATACGGATAAGGGTGCTGTGGTCAGCATTCGCAAATGGCTGGAAGAAAACGGGGTAAAACCATGAAGAATGTGATGGAATTTGAGGGGGGCTATCAGGCCGTTATTACCTATGACCCGGAAATCGAGATGTTCCGGGGGGAATTTGTGGGCCTGAATGGAGGCGCGGACTTTTACGCCAAGGATGCCGAATCATTAAAGCGAGAAGGCAAGACATCCCTTGACGTTTTTTTGCGTATGTGCGCCGAAGACGGAGTATCCCCCAGAAAAGTTCAGGGGAAGTTTGCCCTGCGTCTGCCCCCCGATGTTTACCATAGCGCGATGGTTGCGGCTGCTGCGGAAGGAAAGTCACTTAATGCGTTCATTACGGATGCGGTGCGTCAGGTTATGGCGGGGTAGTCGTTGCAAATAGAAAATGCCGGGTGTTGAAAACAGCACTTGGAGCTACTCCCCGCCTTTGGCCTTGCGGCTTGGACATATCGGGGACACCCGGCATCATGGATACAATTATAGCCCAAAATTCAGCCAAGAAGTATCTTGACTTTGAGAAAAGGGCATAAAAAAGCGCCAATCTGACAGGTGGCGTTTCCGCCAAGTGGTGTTTTCAAGCATCTGCGACGACAACGCCATAAAACGCGGGGAATGTCAAGGGTAAATAATATACTTTTTGCAGCAATTTTTATACATATTCCCACTACCACACGGACAAGGCATATTATCTTTCAGTCTGAATTTAGCATAATTATTTTTGTACAGAGAAGGAATACGAAAAGTAAAACTCGTTTTTCCGCCAAGTGAGTTTACTGTAAAATCTCCTTTTCCTATGATATCCATTCCAATCAGTACATCGCATCCTGCACAATCTCCAAGCTCAGTAACTTGTACTTCCGCGAAACAAAACCGATTTGGCAGGTATAGACTAACTAGATACGCATTAACCTGCTGGATATCATGAACGCCACCCACACGAACAAGGCCAATCGGAGCGACACCGATAGAATCCGCCACATGTTTTGTTATGGAACATCCTGTTGCTCCTGTATCCCATATAGCGGTAAACTTTTGCTCTGGTCCAGTAATCGTTTCCATGTTTTGATTTACTGGTAAATCTACTCCTATAGGGGATCTTAGTTCAAATACTCTACAATGATAATCAACACTAAAAGAATTTTGTAATACAGGAATATCCTTTAGAGACATGCAGGAACCAACCTTGAGAAGCGATTGATAGTACGATAATTTACAGTATATTCTTCATCACCTTCATTGCATTTTATGATGAGAAATGTTCCCGGTTCAAACTTTTCTTTACCCGCGTAGAAAGCGTCTGTTTTAGTATCAAAGACCCCTTCAACCTTGCAAGAATGTATCAGAAGAATTTTATTATTATAACTTTGTACCAATTGTTTCTGGTTCGCAATATAAAAATCCATTTGTTCAGCCAGTGGCGTCTTGGCGTTAGGTTCCATTTCAAACCTCCCTTTCATGACTTTAGGCTATCAAAAAAGGTCGATACTCGGCAAGGTGTCTGTTGAGTGGCATCAGGCTTTAAACGCAAAAATCCCCCCGATGCCCGAAGGCAAAGGGGGGATAAAATTTTGGTGTCTTGGGCACATAGAACGGACACATTTTAAGCCAAATTTGGGCACATTTGGCACATTTTGTAGAAGTAATATCTTTTTATTTTATATAGTTATACATAAATTCCAAAGCTTCCCAAGCTGAAGGTTGCGGGTTCAAATCCCGTTTCCCGCTCCAAATTGAATGCCAGCCGGGTTCAATACTGTCCAAAAGCCATTGAAAAACAAGAGAAAATGGCCAGAAGACAGTATGAACCCGGCTATTTTTGTCCATAGACATCCCCTCTTTCCCGGGGTATTTCCGGGGTATATTTTCCCTCCAGGAAAAACCGAAAAGAGCAGCGGGAGTATGATAAAGCTCTTCATAAAGCGCGGCATCTGGTTGAAACTGCTTTTGTTCACTTGAAGCAATGGCGGAGGATTGCGACCAGATATGCCAAAAAGACAGCATCATTTCTGGCCGCGCTCCAGATGAGGTATCTTTTTCTTTGGGCTTCAATCTCGTGACTACACCGTCTAGAATAATTTAACATTTCCGCGTTTTCCCCGGAGCCGTATGCGCTTTCTTTCCGTTCTTTTTCTTTTTCTGTTCCTGCCCTTTCAAGCACTCTCATGGCCTGGCGTGGTGCTCAGCGTGCACGACGGCGATACGTTGCGCGTGCGCAACGAGCAGGGGCGCGTGATCAACATTCGGCTATGGGGAGTGGACGCCCCGGAACTCGGCCAGCCCTACGGTAAGGCTTCACGTAATTTCCTCCGCAAGCTCGCGCAGGGCAAACGCGTGGAAGTCATAAAAGCACAGGAGGAGAACAGCCACCGCAGGCTTGTCGGCCTTGTCTCATTGGCTTCATCCGGCGCAAGTCTTCAGGAAGAACTGCTAAAAAACGGGCTGGCCTGGGTATATGACTATCATTGTCGCAAGGCTGTTTGTAAAACATGGCGGCAGTTTCAGCAGGAAGCGCGGCGCGATCGGCGCGGCCTGTGGGCTGATCCCGCTCCGGTCAACCCCTACCGCTGGCGTAAACAGCAGGCAGGATAGCACGCCCGCAACCTGTCTGATGGAACGATACAAAAAACTTCCCTTGCAGTCGGATACCGTCCGTCAGGCGCAACCCCGGCACGGCGGCGTAGCCGGGTTCGCCCGCCGAAACCACGCTTTCGGCGAAGCGAGATTTCACCGCGATGCCTCCTATCCTGTGCCGCTGCGATCCATATGCGGCGTGGCGTCCAACGGACGCCCTGAAGGAGCGCAGAGGCTGCTGACAAAGTCAGCAGCCCCGAAAATTACGG
>CAJTSU010000209.1 GCA_910579055.1 uncultured Mailhella sp.
GCGGGCGGTCTTGCAGAGCAAGACCGCGGGAAACGCTTTAATCAGCGTTTCCTTAACATTCTTCAGGAAACTGACATGCAGCTTCTTCTTGACAGCGGCAGTGGAGGCCGCGCTTCCCGGCGGCTCATTACGGACGTTTTCATCCGCCATTTTGACAATGCCGTTCTGCGCCGCATGGACGACGCCGCCGTGTTACCCATGCACGGCCCTGTTGTCATGAGTACGGACGGCTATACTGTCACGCCTCTGGAATTTCCCGGCGGGGATATCGGCTCGCTCGCGATACACGGCACGGTCAACGATGTGGCCATGATGGGCGCGCGCCCGCTGTACCTCAGTTGCGCCTTCATTCTGGAAGAAGGGCTTGAACTCGACCTTCTGGATCGTATTGCCGCTTCCATGGGAGAAGCCGCGCGCCGGGCAGGCGTTCATATCATCACCGGCGACACCAAAGTCGTACCACGCGGAGCCTGCGACAAGATATTCATCACCACAACAGGAGTGGGAGAACTTATCGCTGATCCTGCGCCCTCCGGCTCGCTGGCCCGCCCCGGCGATGCCGTGCTGGTCAGCGGAAGCATGGGGGATCACGGTCTTACCGTCATGGCCCGGCGGGACAATCTTTCCTTTGTGAGCGATATCGCCAGCGACAGCGCCCCGCTCAATCATATGGTGGAAAAACTGGTGCGCGAAGCGGGAGAAATCCATGTACTGCGCGATCCCACGCGCGGAGGGCTGGCCACCACGCTGAACGAAATAACCGAGCAATCCGGCGTCTCCTGCGTAATCGACGAAGCAGCCGTGCCCGTACATGAAAATGTGCACTCCGGCTGTGCCCTGCTGGGCCTTGATCCGCTGTATCTCGCCAACGAAGGCAAGCTGATCTGCATCCTGCCCCGGGACAGGGCCGAAGCCGCGCTGAGAGTCATGAAGGAAGACGAATACGGGCGCGAGGCCGCAAACATCGGGGAAATCATCCCTGCCGCGAACGGACGCCCCAGGGTTACCCTGCGAACCCGCATGGGCGGCGGACGCCTGCTCTCCATGCTGGAAGGCGCGCCCCTGCCGAGGATTTGTTAGCATTATGCGCCGTATCGCTGTCTGGAATACCGCTTTTCTGGGCGACGCAGTGCTGACACTCCCGCTGCTCCGGGTATTGCGCACCGTCTGGCCCCAGGCTGAAATCGATTTCTATGTACGCGGAGGCCTGGCCCCGCTGTTTTCCGCCCAGCCCGAGCTGGCGCAGGTCATAGCTTATGACAAGCGCGGAACGCAAAAAGGCCTGACAGGCTTTCTACGCATGGTGCGGGCGGCCCGTTCCCGGCATTATGACTTGTGGCTTAACGCTCATCTCAGTCTGCGTTCCTCCGTTGCCGCCATGCTGGCCGGAGCCCGTATGCGCATCGGCTACCGGGAAGCCGCCCTGTCCGGCCTTGCATTCCGGTATGCAGTGCCCCGCCGTTTCAGCGAACTTCAGGAAGTGGAACGCCTTCTGGCCCTGCTGGAACCGTTACGCGCAACGCAAAGGGAAGACAGAGCGGCTCTGGATGATGCTCTGCATGATCCGGCCGTACTCTGGCCGGAACTGACTCTGCCGCTCCCGGCCCATGCCGAAGCCGATCGCCTGCTCGCTTCCTTCCCCCCTGGCCCCATCCTTGGCCTGAACCCCGGGTCGGTCTGGCCCACCAAGCGCTGGACAGCCGAAGGTTTTGCCCATGTGGCCACGCGGGCCGTGAAAGACGGCGCCAACGTGGTACTTTTTGCCGCTCCGGACGAAATCCCGGAGGTGCGGGCCGTACGGAAGCATATGGGAGAGGCCGCCCTTTCTTCCCGGGTGCTCGATCTCTCCGGTAAAACATCTCTGCCCGTATTGGCGGCGCTCATCAGCCGTGTCCAGTGCTATCTGACCAACGATTCCGGCCCCATGCATCTGGCCTGGGCCCAACATGTGCCGGTTACGGCGATTTTCGGCCCCACAGTGCGCGCTCTGGGCTTCTTCCCGCGCGGACAAAGCACGGTTGTGGAAATTGACCTGCCCTGCCGCCCCTGTGGTCTGCACGGCCACAAGAGCTGTCCGCAAAAACACTTCCGCTGCATGAAAGACATTGACCCGGAACGCGTATGGAACGATGTGCGAAGCAAGCTCTATCCCTGGAAGGCTCTGTAGCAGAACCATGTTGATGGCGCTGTGCGAGAGGTGTATTTTTACTGCGGCACGGGCGGCAAGATCCGCCGCCGCGAGGCTGCTGACAAAGTCAGCAGCCTCGCGGCCTTTGGCCGCTGCGTAACCGTCAAACAAAACGTAACAGACTCCTCGGAGAACACTCTTGCGCACGTTTATTTTCCTTCCGCCCCTGCCGCGCATGAGCGGCGGACTGGCCGTGCTTGCCCGCATGGGCGAAGAACTGGCCGACGCCGGTCATAACGTTTTCTTTGTCCTGCGTGAAAAGCCCGAAAACACATCATGGAGCTCCACTCTGCCCGCATCCGTACCGCTTTTGCTCTGGCAGGGAGACAAACTGGAAGCCTGCGCCCCCGGCGCTCTGCCCAATCCTCCATCACTTCAATCCGACGATATCCAGCTTTTACCCGAAGGCTGGCCTCTTGCCCTGTTTCCCGGACTGCGCGCCGGAGCAAGGGTGGTAATCTATGTGCAGAACTGGGCCTACCTGCTCGCGGAACTCCCCGACGGGCTGGAACTGCAAAAATTGCCTGTTCACTACCTTGCCGTGTCTCGCCCTGTGGCCTGGCATGTGCGGGACATGACAGGAAAAACGGCGGAACTTCTGCGCCCCGGCATAGACCGCCAACTGTTCCGCCCTTCCGACACATTTTCCGCAAAGGGAGAACATGACGCCCCGCCGAACCTTGCCCGCATAGCCTGGATGCCGCGCAAAAACAGTGCGCTGGCCCGGCAAATCCGCGCCATTACCGATGCCCGTATCATCCGCCGGGGAGAAACGCCGCCTGTATGGCTGGAAATCCGCAACAAATCACATGACGAAGTAGCCGCGATTCTGCGCAGTGCGGATATTTTTCTTGCCACCGGCTTTCCTGAAGGCTGCCCCCTTCCCCCGCTGGAAGCCATGGCTTCGGGCTGTGTGGTGACAGGCTTCAGCGGCTTTGGCGGGTGGGATTACATGCGCAATCCTGTCGAACTGCATGCCGGACGGGCGCGCGGTGATACCCCTGTATGGCTTCCCCAGCAGCTGCGCAATGAATTGCGCCATGACGACCGCCCCGGCAATGGCCTGTGGGCGGCGGACGGCGATGTGATCGGCGCTTCCTTTGCCCTTGATAAAGCCCTTGCCCTGTGGGAAGAACAGGGCGACGGATGGGATGCCCTGCGCGGCGGCGCGGCTGATACCGCAGCGCTGTATGACGCTTCCGCGCACCGCGCCGCGCTGCTCGCCTTATGGGAACGGGCGGGCAACGGGTTTTGTTTTTAAGGAAACGCTGATGAAAGCGTTTCCCGCGGTCTTGCTCTGCAAGACCGCCCGCAAGTCGTGAATCGGGAACATTTACTTTTCCCGTTAAATGAACGACTTGGCGTGTCTTTCCCAAAGAGGCTTTTGCCTCTTCGGGCATGGAGCTGATTTATTCTGTGAATAACTCAGCGGTTCCTTAAACGGAGTAAACATGTCATCAGCCAAACACGATAAACAGCGCGCAAAAAAGGCCGCCAGAGAGCGCCCTTTGCCGGAAAGCCTTGCCTTGCCCCGCGTCGGCGTGGACAGCCATGCGCATCTTGATTCTGACCAGCTCTGGCCGGATTTCAGGAATATTCTTGAAAGAGCGGCCAAAGCCGGCTTGTCCCATATCGGCCAGGTTTTTCTCAGCCATGCGGCTTACCTCGACAAGCGAACTGTTATGGGAGAACCCCGCCCGGCTCTGCCGGAACTGTTCTTCATGCTCGGCGTCCACCCCTGCGACGGCCTGACCGTGACCGAAGGGGAATGGGCGGCCGTTGAAAACGACTTTCGGCATGATGAACGCTTGCGCGCGGTAGGAGAAATCGGCCTGGATTTTTACTGGAAAGAGTGCCCCCATGATGTACAGGAACAAATTTTCCGCCTTCAGCTGCGCATCGCCATGCGGGTGGATCGCCCTGTGGTCATCCATTCCCGTGACGCCTTTGCCGACACGCTGCGAGTGCTGGACGACGAGGGGTTCATCGGACGGCCATTACTCTGGCATTGCTTCGGAGGCGACGAAGACGTCGCGCGGGCAATCCTGAGGCGAGGCTGGCACATTTCCCTGCCCGGCCCCGTGACCTATCCGGCCAATCACGCACTGCGCGACGCCGCACGCATCATCCCCGAAGATCGACTGCTCGTGGAAACCGACTGCCCCTATCTCGCTCCCGTCCCCTGGCGCGGCAAACGCAATGAGCCGGCCCTTTCGGCCTTCACGGCCGCAGCCGTGGCGGAAGCCCGGGGGGAATCTCCTGAGGAACTGTGGGAGCATTGCGGCGACAACGCCCGACGCTTTTTCGGAATTTCCTGAGAATATTGCTCTATAGCCTGGCTGTCTTCAACCGATAAGACAGTTGCATACAGGTGCGAACCAGTGCCACATGACATTGAATACCATGCCTGGCACTGAAACGGCATCTGATCGTGTTTTGCAATACATGTCAAAAACGGTTCAACCACGGAGGTGTTTATGACTATTGGCGGAACCAGCCTGACGGCCCCGGCTCAAGCGGCCATAGGCGCGCTGAAAAGCTCTCTGGACACTCAGGCGAGCCTTGTGGGTCAATTGCTCAATGGCGCAACCCAGAATACGGAAGCTATGGTAAACGCCGCACTGGGAGAAGCAGGAAAAGGCACCAGGCTGAATCTCACGGTGTAATTCTCCTTCCGGCGTTTCCATGCCGGAAGGAGAATGCGGAGCCGGCCAGGCCGGTGACCGAAAAATGTCAGCAGGCCCTTGCTTTGCTGTCTGTTTCCCTCAGTCCCTCTGCGGTTGAAGGAAACAGACAGCAAAGCAAGGTTTGTCATCAGCCTTAGAGCATTTTGCGATTGAAAGTATCTACCAGCCAGGATCCTGTGTTCTGGCGCGCAGGTTTCACGCCTGAAGCCGGAGCTTG
>CAJTSU010000210.1 GCA_910579055.1 uncultured Mailhella sp.
CCAGCTGTTGTCAGACAGCTGCCATCCTGTAAAGAAGAACACTCCTCAGTCTCTGGAGTACTACCTTCATGCTTCGGCTGGCGCATCAGTTGCGCCATGTTTCCTCTTTTGGCTCAAGCATAGATGAAAAATGCGCTTGAAGGCCAGAGAAAAAGACAAAAATACTGTATTGTTTTTCCTTGAATAATCCGTTCATGCAAAAATATAAATTTGAAAATAGGATAGAGTGAAAATATTATTGTTATTATTTGTGGAATAGTGTCCGCATTTATCCGGAAAGAAAAGTTGTCAATAAAGTTTTCATCGTGGTATGGGAAAGGAAAAGGAATATTTGACAAGGAAGGTGATGCTTATGGCAACAGCTCGACGCTATACGATGGAACAGATAGAAGCCGCCCGGAAAAAGCTCCGCAATCTGCCGGTAAAAGAGGCGGGGAAGACTCACGGGGAAGTCGCGGAATTTCTGGTCAACGACATCAAAAAGGCCATGCGGCAGGGCTACACGTTACGGGACTTGCTGGCGGATGCCGGGGTATCGGTTCCGCTTGCCAGGCTTGAAGGGCTGTTTGAAAAAGCTCCGAAACCGGAGGCGGTAATGGGCAAAGATAAGGCGAAAAAAGGCACCGACCAACATCCTGCCAAGGATTCGCGCGTTTCCACTCCGGCGGCATTTCCTCCCAAAGCCGCACTCGGCGATGTAGCCCAATAAGAATGACGGCGTGGTCAGAATGTGTTCTGATCACGCCGCCGAACGGGTGCTTTATTTCAGCTTGAAGAAC
Organism: uncultured Mailhella sp.; assembly: GCA_910579055.1. Classification (GTDB taxonomy): domain Bacteria; phylum Desulfobacterota; class Desulfovibrionia; order Desulfovibrionales; family Desulfovibrionaceae; genus Mailhella. The sequence continues at coordinate 780 of CAJTSU010000210.1, forward strand.
AGCAAGGGGCTTCAACTGTACCACGCCCGGATCATGTCCATGTCATCATAACCGGCCTGCCGCATGTGCTCCTTTTCTTCCTCACTCCAGCCGGTATCTCTGGTTGTTATCTGGGACTCTTCTTCGATTTTTCCAATGGAGACACAAATATCACGGTCATTCATGGTGTCCTCGTTCATATTTCCTCCTTTAACTCGTTTTTTTCTGATTGGCTGTATCGCGTAATCCTGTCAGATAGTCAGCCCATTCCTGCATCATCTTCCGCCTTTCCGGCAGATACTCGGCATAGTTATAGGCTGCACGAACTTCATTCTGTTCGCCGTGGGCAAGCTGGCGTTCTATCCAGTCCCGGTTATAGCCGAGTTCGTTGAGCAGCGTGGAGGCGATGGAACGGAAGCCGTGCACGCTCATTTCGTGTTTCTGGTAGCCCATGCGCCGGAGGGCGTTGAGCATGGTCATATCCGACAGGGGACGGGTTTCGGTGCGAATGGAGGGGAAAAGGTATTTCCCTTCGCCGGAGTATTTCTGAAGCTCCCGGAGAATGGACAGCGCCTGTTCGGACAACGGCACAAGATGTTGCCGTCGCATCTTCATGCGTTCGGCGGGAATGCGCCATTCCCTTGCCTCAAGGTCAAATTCCTGCCATTGGGCGGCGCGGAGTTCGGTGGGACGGGTAAAAACCAGAGGAGCCAGTTTAAGGGCGCAGACCAGAGGAAAATAGCCCTCGTAGTTGTCTATGTCCCGCAAAAGCTGCCCGACTTTCTCCGGCTCCAGCACTGCCGCCCGGTGGACGGTTTTTCTCGGCCGCAAGGCTCCACGAAGGTCAGCCGCGACATTGTGTTTCGCCCGCCCCGTGATGACCGCATAGCGGAAAACCTGGTTGATGATTTGCAGGACACGCCGGGAAGTCTCATGATTTCCCCGCTGCTCCAGCGGCTTGACCACATCCATGACATCCCGCGTTTCCAGCTTGGCGATGTGTGTTTTGCCGATGCTCGGAAAGATATACGTTTCCAGCCGATACATGACGGTTCCCCGATGTTTTTCGGAAAACTCGGCCATGCGGGTTTCATGCCATTCTCTGGCGATATTCTGGAAGCTCTCGCGTTCGGCTGTGATTCTGGCCTTCTTTTCTTCCCGCTTTTGCTCGGAGGGATCAACGCCTTTGGCCAGCAGACGCCGGGCCTCCTCGCGCCGCTCTCTGGCGTCCCTGAGCGAGACAGTGGGGTATTCCCCGAAACTGAGCAGCTTGCTCTTACCGTCAAAGCGGTAAGCCATCCTCCACAACTTGCTGCCGCTGGTGGGGACATAGAGGAACAGGCCGCCGCCGTCGAAATACTTGCGGGGCTTCATGTCGGGTTTCAGACTGCGAATGTGGGTATCGGTAAGAGGCATGGGCACTCCCTGGTTGTTGTTGGACGGAGAGATGCCCACATGGACAAAAATTTTTGTATTCCGGTCGGTTATCCATGTAGGTATCAGAAATGTCGTACCACATTTCTACCTACGGATATACCCACAAAATGTTTGGATGCAAGCGGACGAGGCTGGACTTCGGGAAACCGTACTGGAAGCAAAAAAGAAAGAATGCCAATGTCTTTTGGACTTTGGCATTCTTCGTTGTACCCAAATTTGGCGTCCCCAGGGGGATTCGAACCCCCGTTGACGGCGTGAAAGGCCGATGATCACGTCTAGTCCTATGATCCTTTCCTGATCTGCTCGATCCTCCTCTCAAAAAAAGAGGAGAATCCCGCAATGAAATTTTCAGAAGCTTTTGAGCATTATCGGCAACTTGTGTTGACTTCCCAATCTCCGAGAGAGATCAAAACCGAGTTAGGGCGATGGCAAAACCACCTTGCGCCAACACTCGCAGACATGCCGTTAAAGGAAATCAGAAATTTGCAAATTTTGCAACTCCAAAAATCACTCGAAATGAAAAATCTAAGCCCTCAATCCGTCTATCACTGCTTGTCGCTCGTCCGGCGCGTGCTGAAAAGAGCCGTGGAGTGGGAGCTATACGAAGGGCCAGTTCCGGAATTCAGGATGCCCAAATTTGACAACCGCCGGATGCGTTTTTTGACGAGCGACGAAGCCAGGCGACTTCTGGAGGAACTCAAAGCAAAATCTGTCTTATGGCATGACATAGCCCTTTTTGCCCTGCAAACAGGGTTAAGAGCGGGCGAAATTTATGCCTTACGCCCATTTGATGTTGATGTGGAGAGAGGCCACCTTAAACTTTATGATACAAAAAATGGATCTACTCGAATTATCCCTCTAAACGTTACTGCAAAAGCTATCGCTAGCAAGTATAAAAATGACATAGTTCAAGGACTTCCTTTATTTCATGAAGATGAAAAGCTTCCAGAAAACTCATATAGAATTTTTAGGTACGCAGTCAAAACATGTGGATTTAATGTTGGAATATCTGACAGAAGAGAACAAGTTTGCTTTCATACACTACGCCATACATTCGCATCATGGCTTGTTCAGCAGGGAGCGCCTTTAGTTCTTGTAGGTCAATTGCTAGGTCATAAAAGCAGTAAAATGACTATGCGATACGCTCACCTATCACCGCAACAAGGATTCAATGCCGTGTCCAGTTTACCTTTAGCAAAATTTGCTATGGAGTAAAATTTTTCAATTCTTTTTGAATATGGGCGGCATTTTTTTTGATGCCGCTCTTTAAGAACATTCGCTTACTTTCGCCAAGACTCGCAATTATCCGCAATCTTCCGCTAGTATTCGCTTTCATCCGCATTTTCTCGCTATCTTCCGCAATCTCTCGCATTATCTTTTACTATTGCAAAAACAAGCGAAACATTGCATAAGCTGGTATAAGTCTCTGAAGACAGGACAGGTAAAGTGATGCCACTTTACACAGCCCTGCCCCCTCAATCGCCGGGGGTGGCTAGCTTATTCGCCTTCGGCTCAACGCTTAAAGACAGGGAGAAAAAACATGGAAGCCAGCCAGAACAATGCTCCGGAAGCCATCACACAACAAGCTGAAAACATTGTTGAAATTGATGATGGTCAGATGTTCACCACGTCTTTGATCGTGGCGGAAGCCTTTGAGAAAGAACATAAAAATGTATTGCGCGATATTGAAAATCTGGAATGTTCCGAACGCTTCAACCAGCTCAATTTTGAGCCCGTTGAATATAAGGACGCCAAGGGAGAAATGCGCCCCGCCTACCGCCTGACCCGTGACGGCTTCGCCTTCTTGGCGATGGGCTTCACTGGCAAAAAGGCGGCGGCATGGAAGGAAAAATTTCTTGAGGCATTCAACGCCATGGAACAGCGCTTGATCTCGCAAGGGGCAATCGTGCGGATACCGCCCAGGGAACCGGCCGCCACCCGGAAACAGAGGATCATGAAAGTCCTGCGAGGCCGTACGGCCTTTTGGGCTTTTGTGGACAAAATTCCTTACCAAGCGGCTGAACTGGCCGTGTGCGCTCACGTCGGCATTGATCGGCTGGAGAACATTACCGAGGAAGGCGACGGCCCGAAGCGTATCCAGGCGGCCTTTGCTTATCTTGATGATGTGAGCAGCCGCCCGACATGAAGTCGCTATGCTGAAATACATGCTGGAGGCGTGCGGCCAGTGGCGATACACGCGCGATCAGGATTTTGAACAATATTTTGAGGAAATGACCGGCGTGAATTTGGGGAACGCCGGTAAACTCTCCTCTCATGACGCTGAAAAAATGCTCGCTGTGGCCGGATGCCTCTTGCATCAGACATATCAGCGGACAGTCGATTGGAATGAATTTGCCGAGGACATGGCCAAATGAAAATCCTGAGCTTCATGCTTTGCCTGATGTTCTTTTCTCTACCGGCTCGGGCGCAGGATCTGTTTTCCGATCCGTGCACCCGAGCCGGTATTCCGCGAGGTTTGGCCGTTGCCATTGCCCGGCAGGAATCCAGCCTGAACCCTTTCGCCGTCAACGTGCAGGGCAGGGAAATCAGGCCACGCAGTTACGAGGAAGCCGCGCGGATCATTCTGGAAGCGCACCAGGCGGGCAAGTCCTATGATGTCGGCATCATGCAGATCAATAGTCAGTGGACGCGCCGCTGGAAGATGAATCCACTTGATCTGCTTGATCCCAGGGTCAATATCAGGCTTGGCGTATCCATTCTTGAACAGGAGATCCGCCGGTACGGCATGGGCTGGCTTGCAGTGGGGAAATATCACTCCCCCAATCTGGAGCGAGGCAGGCGGTACGCCTGGAGGGTTTACCAGCATATGAAAGGAAGAGAGTGTTAACTAAATAATGTTTTAATGTCTTCCAGTCTTCCATTTACATG
>CAJTSU010000211.1 GCA_910579055.1 uncultured Mailhella sp.
ACAAGGAAAGAACAACGATATGTTGTATAGTATTGAACATATCCTTGACCGCCGGCAGCCAAGGTTAATATCAACACTATTCTGGAACAGAGCCTGTTTTTCAGGCGGGGTATGGCAGTTGCCTGCCTCCCCTGCCGTGATAAAAAAACGCCGTGTGTGAACAGGCCCTAATCCAGCCTCAAATCCGTCACGCGCTTGGACTTGCCGAAAGAACGCGGCAATTTGCCGGGGTCGACGATCTCCACGCGCGCACGGGCCAGAAGGGCCTTGTGCAGTTCGTCCGCAAAACGCCCGGCCAGAGCCTGGTCCCCGTCGGAGGAAACATCGGCCTTGCGTTCCAGTTTGAGCGCCATAAAATCCCTGGCGCCGTCGCGGGTCAGCTCGATATGATATTCGCCGCCCAGCTCGGGGTAATGCTGAATCACGTCACAAATCTGGCCGGGGTAAATATTCACGCCCCGGAAGATGATCATGTCGTCGGAACGGCCCACCAGGCGGTCATGACGCGGCATGGCGCAGCCGCAGGAGCACGCGCCGGGAATAAAACGCGAAAGGTCGCGCGTGCGGTAGCGAATAAGCGGCGCGGCTTCCTTGCGCAGGCTGGTGACGACCATTTCGCCTGTTTCGCCGGGTTTGACGGGCTCCAGTGTTTCGGGATCGATAATTTCCATATAGAAAAGATCGGCCCAGTAATGCAGCCCTTCGTGCGCCTCACAGTCAATGGCCGTTCCGGGGCCGTACATTTCCGTCATGCCGCCGATGTCGAAACAGTGCTCCAAGCCCAGCTTTTCGCTTATCGCGGCGCGCATCTTGGCGCTGCTGGCTTCCGCCCCGAAAATGGCCCGTTTCAGTTTCAGATTCTTCAGCAGCCCATGCCGTTCCACTTCTTCTCCCATGAGCAGCGCCATGGAGGCCGTGCACCCGATACAGGTGGTGCCGAAATCCTGAAGAAGCTGAAGATGGATATCCAGGTTTCCCGGCCCCACAGGAATGGTGAGTGCGCCGAATTTTTCACAGCCAAGCTGGAAGCCCGCACCCGCCGTCCACAGCCCGTAGCCCACTGCCACCTGCATGCGATCTTCCGGTGTAAGCCCCGCCAGCTCATAACAGCGGGCCATCTGCAAGGCAAAGGTATCAATATCATTGCGCGTGTAGGCCAACACCTTGCGCTTGCCCGTGGTGCCTGAAGAGGCATGCACGCGCAACACGTCTGTTTCCGGCACGGAGAGCAGGGGCAGAGGATAACCGGCGCGCAGATCCTCTGTGGTGGTGAAGGGAAGCTTTCTCACGTCGTCGAGCGTGCGGATGTCTTCAGGGCGGGCATCCCCAAGCTTGGCGCGGTATTGCGGGCTTCCGGCCAAAACATGAGCCAGAGTCCAGCGCACGCCTTCCAATTGCCGTTCCTCCAATTCGCCGGGGGAGTAATGAGGAATGAAACGCTTGCCCGGAGCGGCCGACAGGGCGGGAACATGAAACGGCGTAGACATGGGAAACTCCACAAGACTTGTCCGGCGGTTGTCATTTGCGCGGGATGCGGCTATTTTCCAACCGGAACCACTTTTCGTCGGGAGTTCTTCTATCATGGCTCTCCCCAAAGGAAAAGACTTGCCGGAGCGCTTTTCCGCCGCTCCGGCTTCCTGCGGTTCCAGGGCAATTCAACTTTGAAATTGCTCCATCACGACAACATGGCGCGCCTGCGCCCGGAGCTCCCATGCGCATACTCATTATCGGTTCGGGAGGGCGTGAGCATGCCCTCGCCTGGAAGCTGAAACAAAGCCCGGAGGTGGATGAAATTTTCGTCGCGCCCGGCAACGGAGGTACGGCTTCGCCGGCACGGAACCTGCCTGTTTCCGACAGCGACGTGCCAGGCCTGGTCGCATTGGCCCGCGAACACGGCATAGATTTCGTGGTTCCCGGCCCGGAACTTCCGCTCACGCTTGGCGTGGTCGACGCCATGACCGAAGCGGGCATCCCCTGCTTCGGCCCCTCTGCCGCCTGCGCCCGGCTTGAAGGCAGTAAAGCCTTTGCCAAGGAAATCATGCAGGCCGCCGGAGTACCTACCGCCGCATGCGGCGTTTTTTCCGACAAGGAATCCGCCAGAGCCTTTGCCGCCGAACACGGCGCGCCGCTAGTGATCAAGGCTGACGGCCTCGCCGCGGGCAAGGGCGTGGTCATTGCCATGACCATGCAGGAAATTGACGCTGCTCTGGATGACATGTTTTCCGGCCGCTTCGGCGCTGCGGGAGAAACCGTGCTCATGGAAGAATTTCTGCGTGGAGAAGAAGTCTCCCTGCTCTGCTTCTGCGACGGCGAAAGCGCTCTCCCCCTGCCCTCCGCACAGGATCACAAGGCCGCGTTCGACGGAGACAAGGGCCCCAACACCGGAGGCATGGGGGCTTACAGCCCCGCCCCCGTTCTGCCTGATGCCGATCTCGGGCGCATGGCGGATCTGACCGTGCGCCCCGTCCTGCGGGAAATGGCGCGGCGCGGCACACCTTTCAAAGGCATCCTTTATGCCGGGCTCATGATAACCGACAACGGCCCCAAAGTGCTGGAGTACAACGTCCGTTTCGGCGACCCCGAGTGCCAGCCCCTGCTCATGCGCCTCGACGAGGATCTGATCGGCCTGATGCGCGCCTGCGTTGACGGAACGCTCGCGGGCCGCACCCTCCGGCTCAAGCCCCAAGCCGCCCTCGGCGTGGTGCTCGCCGCCGCCGGTTACCCCGGCTCCTACCTGAAAGGTATGGAAATTTCCGGTATCCACAGCGCCGAACGCCTTGCTTCCGTCTGCGTCTTCCAGGCAGGAACAAGGCGCGAAGGCGACAAGGTTTTTGCCAACGGCGGGCGCGTCCTGTGCGTCACCGCTCTGGGCGAAGACCTTGCCGACGCGCAAAAACACGCCTATGAAGCCATGAACTGCATCTCCATGCCTGATTCCTTCTATCGCCGCGACATCGGTGCCAAAGGATTAAAACGGTTGCGGGAAGTGAAGTGAACGGGGTTCCGCCCCAAACCCCGCCGGGGGGAATGATTTCCCCCGGCCCCCCTCAACAGGCCAGTCTGCCGCGCAAATGCGGCAGAACAGCCCGACGGGGGGCAGGGGCATCATGCCCCTGTCGGAGGGGCACGGGGAGGCCGGGCCTCCCCGCAACTTTTTCCTTCTGAGGAAGACATATGACACAAGTTGCCGTTTTTATCGGTTCCGCCTCGGACGAGCCAGTGATCAGCCCATGCGCGGAGGTGTTGAAAAAGCTGGGCATCAGCTTCCGGTTCACGGTATCCTCCGCGCACCGCACGCCGGAGCGAACGGAAGCCCTGGTGAAGGAGTTGGAAGAGGACGGCTGCCAGGTATTCATCTGCGCGGCGGGTATGGCCGCGCATCTGGCCGGGGCCGTCGCGGCCCGCACGACCAAACCGGTCATCGGCATCCCCGTGGCCGGATCGGCGCTGGGCGGCATGGACGCTTTGCTGTCCACGGTGCAGATGCCTCCGGGCTTCCCGGTAGCGACTGTGGCTCTGGACAAAGCCGGAGCCCGCAATGCGGCGTGGCTGGCGGCGCAGATTCTGGCCCTGCATGACGAAAATCTGGCAAAGAACCTGCACGACGAGCGCGACGGCTTCAAAGCCGCGGTGGAACGCGCCGGGGCGGAACTGGAAGCGAAGCATGTGAACTGATTTTCCGGATCGTCTGCGATATGACGACCCGATTCACTATTTTTCAAGGAGGGAGTTATGGATGCAGCCATCAAGCAACAGGCTAGAGAACGGATGAAAGGCTACTGCCGGGTTTGCCCGGCCTGCGACGGGCGCGCCTGCGCCGGAGAAGTTCCGGGCATGGGCGGGCTGGGTACGGGTTCTTCGTTCCGCGCCAATGTGGAAGCTCTGCGGGAAGTGCGTCTTGCCATGCGCTGCCTGCACAAGGCCGTACAGCCCAAACCGGAATGTTCCGTACTGGGGCTCAACCTGTCTCTGCCGGTGCTGGCCGCGCCCATCGGCGGGGTATCCTTCAACATGGGCGGCGGCCCGGTGACGGAAGCCGACTATATCGACGCGATCATACTCGGCAGCAAGGACGCCGGGATCATCGGCTGCGGCGGCGACGGCGTGGGCGACGTTATTCACGACAGCGCCTTCGCTGCCATCCGCAAGGCTGGGGGGTACGGCATTCCCTTCATCAAACCCTGGGACGGGGAAGAACTGAACCGCAAGCTGGACAAGGCCGCAACCACGGGCTGCCCGATCATCGGCGTGGATGTAGACGCGGCGGGCCTGATTACCCTGCGCCAGCAGGGCCGCCCGGTTTCTCCCAAGTCACCTGAAGAACTTGCGGCCATAGCTGCGCATGTACACGGCGCTGGCTGCAAATTCATGATCAAGGGCGTCATGACGGAAGATGAAGCCCGCGTCGCGGCCGACGCCGGTGTGGACGCTATTGTTGTCTCCAACCACGGCGGACGCGTCCTCGATCATACCCCCGGCACGGCTGAAGTTCTGCCCCGAATCGCCCAGGCTGTGCGCGGCCGCGTGGACGTGCTTGTCGATGGCGGCATCCGTGACGGCGCAGACGTGCTCAAAATGATCGCCCTGGGCGCACAGGCCGTGCTCATCGGCCGCCCCTTCAGCATTGCCGCTGTGGGCGGATTGCGTGAAGGCGTCGCCGCCTGTGTTGAAGACCTGCGATCCGGCCTCATCGCCGCCATGACCCTTACCGGCTGCGCCGATATAGCCTCTGTCGGCCCGCATATTCTGGCATAAGAGCCAGCACCGCGCGGGAAATATTCTCCCGCGCGGCGGGGCTGCCGGCGTTGTCAGCAGCCCCGAACATTGCCTGCGGAATCCCCCGACTTCATGAAAGGTTCTGTTGTTGAACCGGCTTGATAACGCTGTGCGAGACGTGTAGTTTTACTACGGCACGGGCGGCAACATTCGTTGCCGCAAAGGC